>CAXBKC010000013.1:0-19157 GCA_963975615.1 uncultured Oleiphilus sp. | reverse complement strand
TTCGCTAATAGCCGCCGCCATACTATCAACACCTACCGGCCCGCCGGAAAAGTTTTCAATAATAGCCAATAACAAACGACGATCCATTTGATCGAAACCACAGGCATCAACTTTCAGCATATTCAAAGCTTGGTCGGCCATTTGCTTATTTAAAATGCCAGAACCCTTAACCTCAGCATAATCACGTACACGTCTTAATAAACGGTTTGCTATACGTGGTGTGCCACGTGAGCGGCAAGCAATTTCATCAGCGCCACTCTTTTCAATTTGTAAATTTAACAACTTTGCGGAACGCATCACTATCGAGCTTAAATCGGCATTATTATAAAACTCTAAACGTTGAACGATACCAAAGCGATCTCTTAAGGGCGATGTCAGTAGCCCTGCTCTAGTCGTTGCGCCTATTAAGGTAAACGGGGGTAAATCTAGCTTGATAGAACGTGCGGCCGGCCCTTCACCAATCATGATATCTAACTGATAATCTTCCATTGCAGGATAAAGCACTTCTTCAACACTGGCATTTAAACGATGAATTTCATCAATAAACAGCACATCACCTTCTTCAAGGTTTGTTAATAGCGATGCCAAATCCCCGGCTTTTTCAAGTACCGGGCCAGAAGTAGACTTTATATTTGTATTTAGCTCGTTCGAAATAATATTTGCCAAGGTTGTCTTACCCAAACCAGGTGGACCAAAAATCAGCACATGATCTAAGGCTTCCTGCCTATTGCGGGCAGCTTCAATAAAGATCTCCATCTGTTCTTTAACCGCAGGCTGGCCAACATAGTCTTGCAAGGTTTTAGGGCGAATTGCTCTATCTTGCCAGTCCTCAGTAGAGCTACCGATAGGTTTAGCTTGTGGAGCGACTAAGCGGTCTGCCTCAATCATTATTCATACCAGTTGTTTTAGATAACTATGATTTTCTGTAAAAGAGTAAAAACTGTGGTCAGTTTACAGGGGATGGATTTAGACGAAAGTTAAAAAATTGTTAGATGAATATTAAATGGCTAAATAGTTACGTTTTAGATCATATTTTTAAGCGCCGACTTAATCAGCTCTTCTAAAGTTTGATTGTCTGTTTTGACGCTTTTAATCATTTTAGCGGCATCTTGCGGCTTGTAACCTAAGGCTATCAAGGCCGACTCGGCTTCATCTTGTACCGAAGCGTTAAAGGAAATAGCCGTTTGCGCAACCTCACCTTCACCGATCTCAATATCAAGATTTTTTACCTTATCACGAAGCTCAATTAATAGCCTTTCTGCCGTTTTTTTACCTATACCCGGAAGCTTAACTAAAGTCGAAACCTCATCATGAATAACACACCGTGCAAGCGCGACACTATCCAGACCCGATAAAATCGTAATCCCTAATTTTGGCCCCACCCCATTCACTTTTATAAGCACACGAAACATATCGCGGTCTTTCTTATTCAAGAAACCATAAAGTAACTGGGCATCTTCACGAACAACAAAATGTGTAAATAAAGACACCTGTTTACCTATTTCTGGTAATGAAAAAGCCGTTGTTAAAGGTACATCTACCTCATAGCAAAGCCCATGTACGTTTATCAAGACATGCTGGGTAGTCTTTTCTTCAATTAAGCCAATAATTTTACCAATCATAATTTATCCAGAAAATTAACGAATACGTCCGCGGCGACTACTCGATGCGCCAGCTATTTTGACTAACACTTGATGGGTGTGGGCGTGACACAAGGCAATTGCTAAGGCGTCGGCGGCATCCTCTTGAGGCGCTGCTTCCAAACCTAAAATATACATCACCATTTGCTGCACCTGCGCCTTATCAGCAGAACCCTTACCAACCACAGCCTGCTTCACTTTTCGGGCAGAATACTCACTAACCTGCAAACCTGCATCACAGGCAGCAACAATAGCAGCACCACGAGCTTGGCCTAACTTTAAAGCAGAAGATGCATTTTTAGCTAAAAAGACTTCTTCTATGGCAAATTCTGAAGGTTGGAATTGCTGAATAATCTGACTAACGCCTTTAAAAATGACATGTAATCGCGGTGCTAATTCAGCACCCTCTAGTCGAATACAACCGCTGGCTACGTAACGCAACTTCCCCTGATTATGTTCTATCACACCATAACCCGTCGTTCGCGAACCTGGATCTATACCAAGAATAATTGACAATTTAGTTCCTAGAATAAGTTATCGTTATTTGGTCTTTTAGTACCTAGTTAGTCTGACTGCCGCATATTATCATCAGTAAAATCTGCATTCGAATATATGCGCATTCAATATACCCAACAATAGCGTGACAGCCTTTTTTATATTCTCATAAAATAAAAGCGCTTGATTGAAATCTAAGCGCTTTTATTTTTTACTAATTAAGCCAAGAGCTTTATTGCTTAGCTTCTGCCTTCTTAGTTTTAACCTGAATATTTAACTCACGTAACTGTTTTGCATCAACCTCACCAGGTGCCTGTGTTAGAACACACATCGCACTTTGGGTTTTAGGAAATGCAATTACTTCACGAATAGATTGTGAGCCTGTCATCAACATTATAAGCCGATCTAAACCAAAGGCCAAACCACCGTGTGGCGGGCAACCAAACTTTAGGGCATCAAGTAAAAAGCCGAATTTATTCTGAGCTTCTTCGTCACTAATACCTAAGAGCTTAAATACTGTCTTCTGCATAGCGCCATCGTGTATACGAATAGAGCCGCCACCAAGCTCTGTGCCATTCAAGACCATATCATAAGCTCTTGATAAGGCTTTTTCTGGGTTTGCTTGTAGCTCTTCGACGGAACAAGACGGTGCAGTAAATGGATGATGAATTGCGGTTAAAGCACCGCCATCTAAGACTTCAAACATTGGGAAGTCGACAACCCACATTGGTGCCCACTTGCAGGTATATAAATCTAAATCTGCACCAACCTTACAACGTAAGGCGCCCAAAGCTTCGTTTACAACCGATGCTTTATCTGCACCAAAGAATACGATATCACCATTTTGAGCAGATAATTTATCCATAATCGCCATAGCGACATCGTCGCCCAAAAACTTAACGATAGGCGACTGTATACCTTCGGCGCCTTTCTCTAGCTCGTTGACTTTAATCCACGCCAAACCTTTAGCGCCGTAAATGCCTACAAACTTAGTATATTCATCAATTTGCTTACGCGATAATTGCGCACCACCGGTTACTTTAAGTGCAGCAACACGGCCATTTGGATCGTTAGCAGGGCCAGCAAACACTTTAAAATCAACACCGGCCATTAAATCTGCAACATCAACAAGCTCTAACGGGATACGCAAATCAGGCTTATCGCTACCATAACGAGACATAGCATCTGCATATGTCATGCGTGGGAAATCAGCTAGTTCAACGCCCATTAAGTCTTTGAACATATTACAAACTAAAGTCTGCATTAGGCCCATTAACTCTTCTTCATCAATAAACGAACACTCAACATCAACTTGTGTAAATTCTGGTTGGCGATCTGCGCGTAAATCTTCATCGCGAAAACATTTGGCAATTTGATAATAACGGTCAACACCCGCCACCATAAGTAGCTGTTTAAACAACTGTGGTGACTGAGGGAGCGCAAAGAAGCTGCCCTGATGAGTACGGCTCGGTACTAAATAGTCTCGAGCACCTTCTGGGGTTGCTCGGGTTAGAATCGGTGTTTCTACATCCATAAAACTATTATCGTGTAGATAATTACGAATATAGTTAGTTACTTTTGAACGAAAGATTAACTTATTAAGCATCTCTGGACGACGTAAGTCCATAAAACGATACTTCAATCGGGTCTCTTCACCCACGTCGATATAGTTATCTAGTGGGAATGGCGGTGTTTCAGAAGCATTTAAGATTGTTAGATCTTTTCCTAGAATTTCAATTCGGCCGGTAGCCATATCTTTATTAATAGTGCCTTCTGGTCTGGCACGAACCAAGCCCTTAATTTGAAGCACATATTCACTACGAACACGCTCAGCGCTGGCAAAACTTTCAACGGTATCCGGGTCAAATACGATTTGAGCAATTCCTTCACGGTCACGCATATCTAGAAAGATGACACCACCGTGGTCGCGGCGACGATGCACCCAACCACAAATTGTTACTTCCTGGCCAATATGTTGTTCATTCACTGCACCGCAATAGTGACTACGCATAAAGTTTCTCACTTAGTTCTGTTTCTTGTTTGTCTTTTTATAAAGGCCATCGATAGGCATTACAATATGAAGTATTAATCGTTAATAACTGGCAGGTTAGCTGGGCGTTTCATTACCAGAACTTGCTAAATTCTTTTTCTTGCCTGTTTTAAAGTCAGTTTCGTACCAACCAGAACCCGCTAACCTAAAACCAGCTGCAGATATCCGCTTAACAAACTCATCTTTACCACATTCTGGGCAGGTTCGAAGCGGTTCATCGCTCATTTTTTGCAGTACATCTTTATTAAAGCCACATGCTTTACAGCCATATTCGTATATAGGCATACATCACCATTTAATTAGCACACATTAAAATATAAAAGATCACTTTATTCTGGTACTCAGAACCTTGAAAATATTGAGGTAACAAGCAGAAATTCAAGCCTATCTTTAGAGCGGGCGCTAGTATAAACAATTTTTTATATAAAATCAGTGTTATAAAAATGAAAAACCCTAGACGATGCTAGGGTAATTTCATATCAAAGACTAAAGTTCTTATACGTTTTTAGTTAGCTGATATAACCATATTGGTTGTAGCAGCTATGTCAGTCCAATACTGAGCACCAATAGAAGCACCCGTATCACCAAAACTCATATGTCCAATATCTATATCACCAAAAAACTTAGTATTCATAGCAACGCCATCTGTATAGCCTGCTGTATTATTACCGGTAGGCGCACTTAAAGTACTCAAACTTAGAACCGCATCTTTAATGGCAAATATCTGCGTACCAGCCTGAGCAAAGCTTTCTGACCTTGTAACAAACCCGGCTGCATCATTTTGATGGATATCAAAACCAATTGATTGATTACCACGAGCATTATGAATTTTAATCTTTTCATAACGCACACCGATAATATCGTAGTCATACTCCATTTCTTCAACTTTAAAAAAGGAATTTACCTTGATTTTACTTGCAGCTGAACCCACTCCAGTTTCTGTAAAGTTACCAAGCGCATCGTACTCTCCAAAACCATTACCTTTATTTTCAACAATCATATCAAAACCACCGAAGTAACCTTCCATTCTTAGGTTAGATAAAATAGTCGTTGATTGAGCTGTAGTAGCCGTACCAGAGCGATCAACAATATCATCACCAGCAACATAAGATGACGCTTTTAAAGCAAATCTATCTAATTCCATACCAAAGTCTGTAATGGAAACAGAAGTTCCAGCTAAAGGACCACTAGCTGCAGAGATACGAGAATCTGACGCTGTTGCAGAGATAATTAAATCTCCATCATTTGCAGCATAGGAGCAAGGGTTACATAAAAAGGTTGAGGTCATATCAAGCCAGGCCAAATCAAATGTTTCACCAACACCAGCCACATCTACTTCAACCCTAACGTTATTTAAACCTGTCGTGCCACCATAAGCTGTAGTAAAACCGACAGAATTACCTTTTCCAGGATCCGAACTGTCAGCGACGATTCCTACTGAAGCATCATAACTTGTGCCCACACCACTACTGTGGTCCATGCCACCTATTCGCATGCCTTGCATGACAATCGAACCGGCATCCTTATACATGTATTCGCCAATCTCAAGAGCCATATCTATATCTATCGTTAAGCCACGCTGGCCAGATACGGCCGATAACTCTTCATCATCAATTAATGTCATTTCTGCAAGAGAAACTTGACTAACTAACCATAAAACCGATACTGCTGATAATATTCTTTTTGTTGTATTCATTTCGGCAATCCTTGTTCAAACAATTTATCAGTTGTTAATTAACAACTCTTTTTAATTCTTTTAAACACACCTTAATAAACGCCAAACAAATAATCTTCCCTTCTGTCATTCCTTAACTGTGCAGTCCCTAATACATTACTGACCTTTGAAACCGGTATTCCCTATAAAGATCAGTTAATGAAGAATTATTCACTTTTTGGCATTCAGTTGCTAAAAAAGCCACTTCAGAGACTGAAGCGGCTTTCTTTATTTACTTAACTAAATACGTTCGTATCCAGTGCCATCCAAGATCAAGATCTTATTTAGCAGAGATAGTCCAGTTAGTAGTTGAAGTAACGTCAGTCAAGTAGATCGCACCGATTGAAGTTCCAGTGTCACCGAATGACAATGCACCGATATCGATATCACCCTTGAAACGAGTGTTGATCGCAACACCATCTACATAACCAGCTACGTTAGCACCAGTCTGTACACCAAGTGTAGTTAGATTTAACACAGTATCTTTAACAGCGTAGATCTCACGCTTAGAGTGTGCAAAACCAAGTGACCCTGTATTTTCGATAATTGGAGCACCTGTTCCAGCATCAAAACCAACAACAGTTGTGTTCAAACTTGTCACATCACCACGTGTGTTGTGGATTTTGATGTCTGACAACTGAACACCAGCGATATCGATGTATACATCAAGATCTGTAACTCTGAAGAATGAATCCCAATAGATTTTAGAATCTGCATTACCAGACCCATTTGGTCCTGTTAGAGGGTTACCAGAACCGTCAGCGCCAAAACCGTTACCCTTGTTTTCGATAAGGATATCTGCAGGGCCTAAATAACCTCTGATGTTTAAATCACTGATCAACGTTGTTGTATCAGCAGTTGCATCTAAACCAGTTACATGGTCAGTTTTTTCGATAACTGCAGTACCTAAACGACCATCTGTCGCATATGAAGATGCTGCTAAAGCGATCTGACCAATGCTGAATTCGAAATCAACTGCACGCGTACCAATATCAAGCGCTGTTGCATAATCAACGTTAGCCAAACTTACGCCAGTCGTTGTTCCGTATACGCCATTACCTGTTGCAAGAGCGGCAAAACCACCCGCTTTCTGCCAAGCATCTGTAAAGGTAAAGTGGATTTTCAGATCGCCATCACCGTAAAACACTTCATCATCAATTGCATTGCCGTTAATGTCACGAGAAACCGTACCACCAATAGCTGCACCACCACCATTAGCTAAAGAACCAGCTGCTGCTGTTAAGATATCTGCATCGGCGTTACCATTTACAGCGTGGATTGCTGCAAGGTTTTTAACGTTAGAGAAACCATACTTTAATAAGTTATCTGGCTGACCAGCAGCTGAAGGTACACCAGCGCCTGCAATGTCAATTTCCATACGGATGTTGTCTAACATTGAATTACCAGCTGCATCATTGGGGTTTCCGCCCATGCTTAGGTCTTTCAATACAAGCAAACCAGCATCGTGGTATGCAAATTCACCAATGCTCCACTTAGTTTCTAGATCGATAACCAAACCTTTTTGACCAGTCATTTCGCTCATGGTTGAATCGTCAAGAGCTTTTAATTCTGCTTGTGCGCCAGCTGCTACTGCTGAGATCGCTGCTACTAATGCTATTTTCTTCAGGCCTTTCATATTATTCTCCTAAGTTTAGGGTTCGCTTATACTGCCAAGAGACATGTTATGTATGAGCGTATTTTTCATATAATTCTTTTTTTGCCAGATCACTTTCGCTCACCAGTGGACCTACTATAAGCGTTTCATTTACCCTTTTCCGTGAATACAATCACAATTCGTTACTCTCTGTTACCTCAATTAGCCTTTTGTAAGCAGCTTTTACAGTATTTCACATTTCACCACGCACTAACGTCATTTACTACAGGCACAAATACTTTAAGTCGTTTCGAAAAGATTAAGGAACGTTATATTATCGCTCATTGAGCTCGCCGAAACGGACAAGAAGCACACATCTAAGGAACACCCTTCGACAAGCCCAGGGAGCGAAGGTAAAGGTAAATAAAGTATAATTACAGGACTCTATAAAACAAGAAAAGCCGCTTAGAGACTGAAGCGGCTTTTCTAATCTATAGGTGGTTATGAATACATGCTATCGATAGTGTGCCAATAATATATTAGCCGAACTATTAGTCTATTTTATTTCTCAACATAATAGATAGGCTTAACTGGTGTCACTGTCGGTTTGCCCAACTTAACTTCTCCGTTTTCTACTTTGAATGGATATGCCCAATGACGCCCCCAACCCGCAATATGCTCTGTCATAACAATTAAACGTTCGGCATAAGAACCATCATCCCGCTTTATGGCACGAATATACATTACACCAACCGCCCAGACAGCCCTTGTTTTCGCAATAGTTTCCATTGTTTCTACCATTTTTATTAATTTAATCTGCATTGGTATTACTTCATCACTCTCAATAACGACCGCTTTAAATTCGCCATCTGGCAGTAGTGTCAGACCAAATGGCGGGAAGGTACCCTGCTCTACTATTTGCTTTTCCATTCGCGCAAAGCCTTTAACCATCATATATTTTAATTGATTTACGGCTTGATCTTCAGTTACTTTAGCCCTTTTTAGGGTATTCAAATCGGTTACTGCTTTGGCAGGCATAGGAATTGTATCTTCTAACTTTTTAGCCTTATTTGTTTCAGCCTGGCTTGGCGACATCCAGATAAAAAGACATAGCACCGAAACGATTAAGCAGCGAAAAGAACGTGTCATAAAAACTCCAATTGTTAAAATATATTTTGTAAGGGTAAAATTATCGGTAAGATCAGCAAATGTCTAGCTAGAATCTCCACGTTTTTGATCTTGTAACATTAAATTAAACTAATTCATCAACTATTTCTGAAAGAGATATCCTATCAAGCACGATATTCAGTCGAACTGGCATCAAATCCTGATAACTCTAAGCAATTACCAAATTCGCAATTTGTGTAAAGAGCTAGCCTCTGCAGTTTTTCTAGATAGCGGCCCTAACTCTAACAATGCACGCTTTGATATTTTCAGTGCAGAGCCGACTAGCTTAGTCCAAAAAAAACCGAGCACGCTAAATATTAATAAAAATATAGGCGAAGTAAGAGAATTATCGGTTTTTACTCAAACTCTCGCTGATATAAAAGCCCAAAAAAAACTGCCTAACGATACATCATACACAAAGCTTCCCTTCACAAATGGTCTTATAGGATTTCACTCTTATTCCTTTGGAGAAAAACTAAAATTAAAAGAACGGAAAATACACTTAAATAAGGGAGTAGCTAATGATACGTTCCCTAGCTTTTTTGTCGGTCATTACACTTGGAGCTATGTTTTTGATCACAAAGATAAACAGGGCTACTTAACTTTTTCACCCTTATGCAGTGCAAATATCAGAGAAAAAGTTTTAACTTTAATTAATGATTGTCCTGCCCACCCTCTTACACTACAGAATCAAAACCACGCGCTCAGTTTGCTAAAATGGAAGAAAAGCCAACCCTTAGAAACTTACATAAAACAATTTATGAAAATTCAGCAATACATCAACAACGGCGATTGCTATCAAGTCAATTTGACCCAGATGTTTGAAGCACAAACAAAGTTAAGCGCTATCGACTTATATTTTGATACCAGAGACACGACCCAAACACCCTACTCCTGCTATTTCTCGTTTAATGAAGACCAATGCTTACTTAGCTTTTCACCAGAACAATTTATTTCTATAAAAAATAGAATTATCGAAAGTAAGCCCATCAAAGGCACAATCGCCAACGATGGCACTAAGGAAAACCTGGACACACTAAGAAACAGTAGTAAAAATCAGGCAGAAAATGTCATGATTGTGGATCTCATAAGAAATGATTTAGGCCAAGTCTGCCAAGCAAATAGTATTCATGTTCCAGAGCTATTTAAGGTTGAAAGCTATCGTAACGTGCATCATTTAGTTAGCCACATAAAAGGCACCTTAAGACAAGGTGTGACTGAGCTTGAAGCATTTCGGGCTTGCTTTCCGGGTGGCTCAATTACTGGTGCACCTAAAATCAGATCTATGGAAATCATTAATGAATTGGAAATAAGTAGTAGAAACGCTTATTGTGGCTCGGTATTTTACCTTAATCAAAATGGTAATTTTGATAGCAATATTTTGATAAGAACTGTCGTTAAAGATGGCGAACATTTATATTGCTGGGCAGGTGGTGGAATTGTTGCTGACTCCGAAGTACTTGATGAATATCAGGAAAGTCTAACCAAGGTTGCCAATATCACAGGAATTACAGAATAATAGCGAGTTATAAGTCTACTTCATTCAATGGCTCTGCATGCAACTCAAACTCCTCCCCAAGAGCCAACTGAGCATTTACTTCTTTGGATATTAAATCTATATCTCTTATTTCGGCCAAGGTGGGTAAGTCTTCTAACGACTTTAAATTGAAATGCGCTAAAAACTGCCTTGTTGTTGCATAGATTGCAGGTCGCCCTGGCACTTCTCTATGACCAACGATTCGAACCCAGTTACGTTCCTGAAGCGTCTTAATAATATTTGAACTAACCGCGACGCCACGAATTTCTTCAATATCGCCTCGAGTGATTGGCTGTCGATAGGCGATTAAGGCAAGTGTTTCTAAGAGTGCGCGCGAATATTTTTGAGGCTTCTCTTCCCAAAGCAACTGGACCCATTCGCTATAAACAGACTTTGTCTGGAATCGAAACGCCCCTCCCACATCGACCAACTCGATTGCTCGCTCTTGGTATTCTGACATAAGCTCATCAAGCATCGATCTGATTTGCGCTCTTGAAACAGCTAAATCATGCTCTAGTAAATTAAAAAGCTGCTCTATCGTTAATGGTTTATCGGATGCAAAAAGAATTGCTTCGATAATCATCTTAAATTTTGCCAAGGCTTCCTGACCATAATAAGACGATAAATCGCTTTTAGAGTCTTCTTTATCTTCTTGATTTACATCACTTTTAGTTTTATCTAAATCTATCATTTCATTAATTCAATCATCAAAAAAAAGATCAACTCTCACGAGCTTTTACATGTATCACACCAAAAGTCTCACTTTGAACAAAGTCTAATAGCTGCTCTTTAATCAACTCCATTATGGCAAGAAAAGTAACAACAACCCCAGACCGACCTTCTTCAGGGGTAAACAGGCTATAGAAAGAAACAAAATTATCTGAGCTAACTCGCGCCAAGATTATAGACATTCTTTCTCTTGTCGAAAGCCGCTCTCGCTCAACCTGATGACTAACAAAACGATCTGAGCGAATTAAAACAGTATTTAGGGCATCGAGCAATTCATTGAGACTAACATCGGGATGAAGTTTATGTTGACGGGCGAGATCAACATTAACATTTGCTTGCGCAATATCCCTATAAAGCCTCGGCAGTGAATCAACATCCTCAGCTGCCTTTTTGTAACGTTCATACTGCTGTAAACGCCTTATTAATTCGGCCCTTGGATCATCCTCTTCATCTTCTTCATGCTGTAGTTTTGGCAAAAGCATTCGAGACTTAATCTCAGCTAACATGGCAGCCATTAATAAGTATTCCGCTGCCAATTCAAACTGCATCTTTTTAGCTGTTTCTATGTATTTAATATACTGGTGAGTTATTTCACTAACGTCTATGGTCAAAATATCCATATTCTGACGGCGTATCAAATACAGCAATAAGTCTAAGGGACCTTCAAATGCATCTAAAATAACGGATAAAGCATCAGGTGGGATATAAAGGTCTTGTGGCACATCGGTAATGGCTTTACCTTCTACAATTGCAAAAGGTAATTCATGCTGAACTGCGCTCATAAGACCTTCACTTTACCTAAAGACTCACACTAAAGCCTGAAAAAAACTCAAGCACCAAAAGATAAACCTACAGCTTTTCTGACTTCTGCCAAAGTACTTCTCGCTGCATCTCTTGCGCGCTCTGTACCTTCTGAAATAATACTTCGGACCAATTCTGGATTCTCTTCGTACTGACGAGCCCTTTCACGGATTGGTGCTTGCTCGGCAAGTACTTTTTCAATAAGTGGTTTCTTACAATCTAAGCAACCAATACCTGCAGTTGTGCAGCCTTCTCTGACCCAAGACTTAGTACTCTCATCCGAATACACCTCGTGCAAGCCCCAAACAGGACATTTATCGGGATCGCCTGGATCGGTTAGTCGAATCCGCTGAGGGTCGGTCTGCATCTTCTGTAATTTTAGTGTGACAGATTCAGGGTCTTCGCGAAGACCAATGGTATTGTGATAAGACTTCGACATTTTTTGACCGTCGAGACCCGGCATTTTTGACGATGTCGTTAGCAAAGGTTGGGGTTCAGGTAAAATAATTTTACCACCGCCTTCGATGAAACCTAAAAGACGCTCGCGATCACCTAGCGATATATTTTGCTGCTCTTTAATGAGCGCTCTGGCTATTTCTAACGCATCATCTTCGCCTTGTTCTTGAAAACGCTTCATTAACGAGCGATATAACTTGGCGTTTTTCTTACCCATTTTTTTGATAGCCGCTTCTGCTAGATCTTCAAATCCAGGGTCTTTACCGTATAGATGATTGAATCTTCGAGCTACTTCTCGTGTTAACTCGACATGAGAAACCTGATCTGCACCAACGGGTACGTAACCTGCCCGGTAAATTAGAATATCTGCACTTTGAAGCAAGGGATACCCAAGGAAGCCATAGGTCGCGAGATCTTTTTCTTTGAGCTTTTCCTGTTGATCTTTATAAGTAGGAACACGCTCTAACCAGCCAAGCGGGGTCATCATTGAAAGCAATAAATGCAATTCTGCGTGTTCGGGTACCATAGACTGAATAAACATCGTTGCTGAGCCAGGATTAATTCCAGCTGCTAGCCAGTCTATAACCATATCCCAAACACTTTGTTCAATTATATGCGGGTCTTCATAGTGAGTTGTTAAGGCGTGCCAGTCGGCTACAAAGAAAAAGCATTCGTAATCGTGCTGTAACTGAACCCAGTTTTTTAATACTCCATGATAATGACCAAGATGGAGTTTGCCAGTTGGCCTCATCCCTGATAAAACTCGTTGTTGCGACTCAACCGAACTCAAAATTGCCCCCTAAGACAGTGTAAAAAAACGAAATTATAGCAGTTTTATTTATTAAACAGTTTATTAATTTGACCTGGCTTGGCGCATCGTCACAAACTCTTCAGCCGCGGTAGGATGTATGCCTATGGTTTCGTCAAACACTTGTTTAGTTGCACCCGCTTTTATAGCAACCGCCATGCCCTGAATGATTTCACCTGCCTCGGCACCCACCATGTGTATCCCCACGACTTTATCGCTAGCTTTATCCACTATCATTTTCATCAAACAGCGTTCATCACTTCCAGATAGCGTGTGCTTCATAGGCTTAAAGTTAGAAACAAATACAGAAACCTCACCATATTCGGCTCTTGCCTGCTCTTCAGTCAAACCAACCGTAGCGATGGTTGGCTGGCAAAAAACGGCAGTAGCGATATTTGTATAATCGACAGCTTTTGGTTTTTTATCTGCATAAAGGTAATGGGCTAAATACATGCCTTCTGCCAATGCCACTGGCGTTAACTGCATACCGCCGGTTACATCACCTAGAGCATAAATGTTTTTCTCGGAACTTTGGAAAGATTGATTGACCACGATTTCGCCGCGCTTATTGGTATCGATATTAATATTTTCTAAGCCTAAGTCTTGCGTGTGTGGAACGCGGCCAGTGGCATAAAGAACCATACCACTTTCTACTACCTCGCCAGATTCGTAATTGACTTGATAGACCAAGTCTCTTTCGGGCTCTTGGATATGCTTAATTGAAGAGACATTGTCATTGAACTTTAAAACAACACCTTTCTTGATCATCTCTTCTTTAACAAAATGCCTAATTTCTTCGTCAAAACCACGCAAAAACATGTCACCACGATAAACCAATGTTGTTTTGACACCTAAACCATTGAGAATCCCAGCCATTTCAACGGCTATATAACCGCCTCCAACGACAATCGCTTCACTTGGTAGATAAGGTAAATAAAATAACTCATTGGAAGAAATTGCATGCTCTTTTCCGATAAAATCGGGTATAAAAGGCCAACTGCCGGTCGCAATTACAATACGCTCAGCTGAATAACACTTACCATTTACTTCAACCGTATGTGCATCAACAAAGCGAGCTCTGCCATCAATTATTTGGGCGCCAGAATTATCCAGTAAGCCCTGATAAATACCATTTAGCCTCGTAATTTCTATATTTTTGTTATCGATAAGCTTTGGCCAGCTGAACGCTAAGTCACCTGAATTCGACCAACCGAAACCAGCACCATCTTGTAATTCTTCGGACACGTGAGAAGCATAAACAAATAATTTTTTAGGAACACAACCGACATTGACACAAGTACCCCCCAGATAACGATCTTCCGCAACAGCAACTTTCGCCCCCATTGATGCGGACATTCTAGCCAAACGGACGCCACCAGACCCCGCACCAATTACAAATAGATCGTAGTCATAAGAATGAGTCATGATGGTTTCCTTCAGAAATAAGTTGTAGCCGAGAACCGTGCTTTAAGGAAGCTATACCCCTATAAAGCAGCGTTAGTTAAGACAAGATTTGAATAGGACGCTTTCAGAGAGGTCACCTAACTGGACATTTCCAACAGTTTTATACCCCAGGCGATTGAAGAATTCTACGTATCGACTATTACCTGTATCGAGAGCAATTCCTACCGACCTTGGGTTCTCTTTACAGATTCTTTCTATCGCCGTCATCAATTGCTTACCGTAGCCTTTATTACGGTAATTGATGTCAACACCTAACAAAGGTAATTCATGATGCTGACCTTTGGTCAAACATTCATGAATTTGTGTGTGGTAGTCAATATAACGTGCGGTACAAGCAAATCCGGCGGTGAGCATCATTCTCAGACGCCAATTGATTT
Source organism: uncultured Oleiphilus sp. (assembly GCA_963975615.1). Lineage (GTDB taxonomy): Bacteria > Pseudomonadota > Gammaproteobacteria > Pseudomonadales > Oleiphilaceae > PZPK01. The sequence continues at coordinate 4,325 of CAXBKC010000013.1, read as the reverse complement.
GTCTGGAAAGGCTCAAGCGGACATGTGGACTACCAACCAAAGCGACTGCAATTAAGCGACTATCGATAGCTAAACCAATGACATCCTGATTGTTTGCAAAATGTAGATTTATTAACTCTCTAATTGTTGCACGAACACGCTGATCGTAGCCCGGACGACCCGCATCAAATAAATACTTAAAAGTAGGTTCGTTCTTATAAGCTCTATATAAAATAGCTTTGGCTTCCGTAAAAGCACCCAGCTCAAGACGCACAACACGTGCTTCAGTTTCTTCTATTATTGTCATCGCATTCTCTTCATTGAATGAATGTTTAAAACATAGTTTAATTTAGGAGGATAGTGTCAGCCTAGCACTTACCAAACCAGGGCCGTCTGACTTTTCAACAGAGATCTGATCCACCTTTATATTGAGCGTTCGTTTCATGGTGGTAAGCCACACCATTATTTTGTCAAAAGGAACATCTTCAACCCAAACTTTTATTTCCTTTTCACCGCTGGGTTCAAAACGTTTAAGCGTAACGCTGGCTTGCTTTGCTAAGTTAGTAACGGATGATACTAACTGTTGACTATTAAGCGATGCTTGACCTGAAGAGCTCGTGTCAGATAAGTTACTTAGAGCAGATTTATTCTGCATAACAAGCGCTAATAATTCTTGTTGTTGCTCTAGATACTGCGCAGCTTCTTTTTTATAGCTATACGCAGGCTGCCATAAGCCAAAGTACATAAACAAGAGGATTAAGGTAAACGCCAACACTTTTAATGCTAAGCGATCACGACTAGGCATCATCTCATACTGTTTTAAAGCCTTAAGAAGGCTTGGATTTTGCTTTATTAAATTAATCATTTCTTACCTTATTCAGCTAAGCGCCACTAATACTAATACGACCTTTAAAGTACTCTTTTTCTTGCACCGCAGAACTGATTTTTGCATTAAGTCCAGAATCTACAATGGCTTTTTTTAACGCTTCTAGCTGCTCAAATGATTGTGCATGCATTTCTAGCATCAATTCGCCGCGTTGCTCACTATAATTGATGCTATTAAAGGTTAAGGAAGATTTAAAAGAGCTACTATTAAATTGATTTCCTGCTTCACCTAAAAGGTCGAGAAAGTCCAACTTTACAGCGCCAACTGTATTTAATTGATTGAGCTGGCCTTTTATAATTCTAGGTAACTTATCTACAGAAATGTTGCTAGCACCACTGACGGCTTTTTTATATTCCACTAATGCATTATGACTGACGAGTTCAGACTGAGCATTTAAATACATGCCTTCTCCGACAAATAAGCCAAGCTGTAATACAAAACCAAGACCCGCTATTAAGGCAACTGCACGCCATTTTGCCCAAGCACCTTTACTTTTAGAACTTACTTGGTAATTACCTTGGCAGAGGTTTAGCGGTGTTCTTTTGAGCTTAAAAAACTGAGCGCAAATATACTCAAAAGCAGTGTCAGGATATTGAGTGACATGAGTCGTTATATGCGGGTATTGTTCTATCTCTGCCAGCAACATCTTGCTTGAATCTTGAGCGGTTTTATCCAAAACGATGGCGACAGATCTTTCTTCCTGAGAGTCACCATCTTGGGGAGCTAAGAATAAAGCATCAAGATAAGAAATAAGGTTGCCATTATGCATGCTAATCGCTTGACGATTCTTCTCAATAACAAATGATTGGTTTGCAGTTAACAGTATTTTTAGTGCGTTTTCCTCTAAATCAATTAACTCACTATCTAAGTGAATAGACCTTAAAGCCCCCACTAGCTCTTCATCATTCAAGTCATCAAATAAACTAGAAAATAATGCATGATCGACACCAATAACTCTAAATTGGCCAGCTTTGCTTTTTTCACCCAACACAAGATGCATTTCATCAATATCTTGTGCAATTTGGTCTTCAACAGCAAAAGGAAGTGCCTGCTGAACATAGCGAGATTGATTTCCCGGCACACTTACTTCAGTACACAAGGCGGCATAGGCAGGAAGAAGCCCTATAATTTCTATTTGATCCAAACCATTTTGCATGAGGGTTTGATCAATAATATCCAAAGAAGTTTTAGCACCATACTTGAGCAAGCTACCTGCAATGTCATAAATAGCCCACTCATATTTTTTTTCTTCGGGAAGCAGGTTTCCAGTCAAGTGAAGTGGACGCACAAAGAGTGTATTTGGCATTTTAATAATTTTCCGCATACTGCGTTTTTGGAAAAACGCTATTATCTAAAAAAAACATTATAAAGTGGTCTTCTCTTTTGTTATTAAATATTTTTGGCCTTGATCTCGCTTTATGGTCAGCATAGCACCATCTTTGCTATTTCGATAAATCAAAGATACTAAGCGCACAACACGATCTGATAAGGAAATTCGAGTTCCAATCTCAAAAAACTCTGAGTTAACACCTAAATAGTCTACTTTCAAACCACTTGCACTAATTAAAGGATCTGACTTAAAACCGTCTAGATCCTTCCAGGGCTTTTCAAGCCGCTGCTCAGCTATGGTTTTGGCTTGTGTATCACTTAATGTTTCAGTCAAACTTTGCAATACTTCTTCACTGGCTGTGTTCACATTGATGGGTGATCTGCCCATAGGTAATACTGTTACATGAGGCAAAAGTTTTTGAAAGTCTTCAATGCTAACATTGGGAAGTAGTCGTAATTCACTGATATCCCTTAGACTTTGGCCTGCATTGCGATACGGTGGGTCGAGCGATAGATATTCTCCATCCTCAAGACCTTCAAAACCTTCTGGGTCTTGATTTTCGTCTAACCAATCAATAATAGCGTCTACTTTGATGGTTTCAATTGCTAAACGCTTGAATAATTTTTGAAAGCGCTCCTTCATGATAGGATTCACGCCTCCAGCCAAGGTCACCAAGTCATTAACATTAAGCTTCCCTTGGACATCATTAAACTGCGCCTCTAAAAAAGCTTCTTCAACAGGAAGAAAAATTGAGTTCTTAATTTGCTCTAAGTCATCAATCAACTCACCTTTATCTTTATCTTCATCCCAATCTGCTTTTAGAAGTCTTTTTCCGAAGATTTCAGAAGCGAGTGCATATTGATAAGCCTGTGCTTGGGCCATAACATTGCCTGCAGTTTGCACAAAAATATGCTGACGGTTATACATACCCACAGCCAGAATGGACACCAGCGCGAAGACAAAAATCACTAACATTAAGGCAACGCCTTTTTGCTTTGTATATGAAAGGTTTCTATTTATTACGTGTCTTTTATGTTCTATTGAAGCCATACTACTAACCACCTCCTGCGGGGGGTGGTACAGAAACAGGTATAGCTATACTTTCTAAATAAACAGGCAAATCATATAGTCTTTTCACTTTTCCAAAACGCTGTAAGTCCAAGCTTATCTCTACTGCTTTTGGCAGCTCATTATCGCTAGCCCTTGGGTCAGCAGCTGTAGCACCAGCAGCCGAGGAACTTGAGCTGGTTACAGGCCAATCATCGGTCCAAACACCCTTTTTATTCATAAAACGAAAAGTGATTGAGTTTACTTCGCTTATTAGCTCTCTTGATATCGGGCTCGAATCTTGAGCGCGATCAAGCACATCCCAATAATGGCGAATCAATTTATTTTCATTCAATTCATAGGCAACACGTTGAATATTTGAACGCACGTCATCCATTGGATTACGCCAACCAATACGGCTGAATTCTAATGCGTAAAATTCATTTTTAGTTGTTATAGCAGGCTGATAGTCGCCAAAGCCGTCTCTTATCGATCTGGAAACAAGCTGCCTTAGATCACGAGAAATAATCAACATAGTTTTTTGTAAGGCATTTAATTCTGCCAGGCGTGTTTGAGTAGATTCACTTGCACGAATGGCGCTATTTAGAATTTGCCAAGAACCTAAGCCTATCATTGCCGTGACGCCGATCGCTAAGAGCACCTCTAATAAAGTAAAGCCTTTTTGAGAATTCTGGCTATTTGGTAGGGGTGCGTAGCTAAATAGTTGCATTAATAGCGCCCAACAAAACCGGTTAAGGTGAGCTTTTTATTTTTATCATTTGTGCTTGAATCAATATGATAAATTTCAACATCAACCTTATTAATATCCGGGTTCTCTGTCTTTGTTATTTTTGAAATAATTTGCCATTCTTCATTCGCAAATTCGACGTCTTCTTTTTGTTCTTTGGCTGGTGGTAGTGATTTTGCAAGCTGCAGTTCAGTCAGCTTATTTTCAGCAAGCCACGATGAAAACATTTTGTGTCTAACAGCAAAATATTGGCTAACTGTCGATGCAGTTACTTGCTGAAGCACCATACCAATAAGTGAAAAGAAGACTAAGGCAACCAATACCTCTAAAAGCGT
>CAXBKC010000012.1:0-19449 GCA_963975615.1 uncultured Oleiphilus sp. | reverse complement strand
GAATGAATAAAGGTCTGATAACTTCCGGGTTTTTCAGGCAGGGTGACCGCTAATATGGCCTCTCTCTTCTCACCAATTTCTGTTCGTTCAGAAATATAACGTAAGCGATCAAAATTCACATTAGCGCCACTAACAACGGTAATGAGGTTTGCATCTTTCACACCTTCACGTTCAATATATTTTTTAAGTCCGGCTATACCAACAGCACCAGCAGGCTCTGCGATTGAACGAGTATCGTCAAAAATATCTTTGATCCCTGCACAAATTTCGTCGGTGGTCACAGTAATGACTTCATCGACACAGGTTCTGGCAATTTCAAATGGCAGCTTTCCAATTTGTTTAACGGCAACACCTTCGGCAAAAATACCCACATCTTTCAAGATAACGCGCTCATCCGCTTCTAGAGCAGCCTTTAAAGATGCCGCATCTTCAGGCTCGACACCAATAACCTTAATTTCTGGACGAACAAATTTTATATAGGCGGCCATTCCTGCAATTAGTCCGCCACCGCCCACTGGGATAAAAATAGCATCAATTGGTGAGGTAAATTGCATCAAAATTTCCATCGCAACCGTACCCTGACCAGCAATGACATCTTCATCATCATAAGGAGGGATGTAAACCAAGCCTTTTTCTTCTACTAATTGGTGCGCATAAGCAGCCGCTTCATCGAAAGCATCACCAAACAATATGACCTTCGCGCCCTTTTCCCTAACAGAATTTACTTTAATATCTGGCGTTGTTGTCGGCATCACAATCGTCGCTTCGATACCCAACTTTTGAGCAGCGAGCGCAAGCCCCTGCGCATGGTTGCCAGCAGAAGCCGCAATTACACCTTTTTTTCGTTGTTCAGGGCTGAGCTGCCTTGCTCGGTTATAAGCTCCTCGTAATTTAAAAGAAAATACTGGCTGTAAGTCTTCACGTTTTAAATAAATATTATTACCAAAACGCTTGGACAATAAACTTGCATGCGTAATAGGCGACTCTATGGCAACATCATAAACTCGCGCATCAAGAATTTTCTTTATATAACGGCTAATTGGCATAAGCTTTCTCTTTCTTTTATGATTACCTTAAGATCAACCAGAGCTATTCCCTTGGCTGCATAACTAACTGGTTTTTCAAGTCTTCTTAAAATAGCTAAGACTCTTCTGTAAAGAGCTTTTCTCGCCCTCTTCTGAAGCCTATAATATCGACACTTTTTTTAACGCCTAATCGGAGCAAACATGAACCAAGACCAATTAAAAAGTGCAGTTGCAAAAGCAGCGCTTGAGTATATCCAACCCAAACTGGATAACGATAGTATTATTGGTGTTGGAACTGGATCAACCGCTAATTTCTTTATCGATCACTTGGCAGAAATCAAACATACATTTGATGGTGCTGTTGCAAGCTCAGAGGCAAGTGCTGTGCGACTAAAGTCTCATGGCATTCCCGTTTATGAACTAGGGACAGTTGACGAGATGGAATTCTACATTGACGGTGCAGATGAAACAAATGCTCACCTTCAACTAATCAAAGGCGGCGGCGGTGCTTTAACTCGCGAAAAGATTGTCGCTGCAGTCGCTAAAAAGTTTTTGTGTATCGTAGATACCTCTAAAAAAGTTGATTTACTTGGCACCTTTCCATTACCAGTCGAAGTGATCCCAATGGCCAGAAGCTATGTTGGTAGAGAGCTTGTAAAGCTAGGTGGTGACCCTGTTTACCGAGAAGGCTTCGTGACCGATAACGGCAATCAAATTATTGATGTCTTCAACATGAAAATTCTTAACCCTAAAGATTTAGAAGAAAAAATTAACAATATTACTGGCGTTGTGACTAACGGTCTTTTCGCCATAAGACCTGCCGACTTATTGTTTGTTGGCTCATCGTCTGGCGTTGAGGTGCTTGAAGCCCTATAATTCCCTTTTTTATTTTTGCGCCTTACTCTCAATTAAAGACATACAAAGGAAACAACGAATGAACTTTGATAAAATCCCAGCAGGTAAAGATATCCCTAACGACATTTATGTCGCGATTGAAATCCCGGCTCAAAGCAGCCCAGTTAAATACGAAATTGATAAAGATATGGGTGCAATAATGGTTGACCGTTTTATGTCAACACCTATGTTCTACCCTGCAAACTATGGTTTCATCCCCAATACGCTTGCAGATGATGGTGACCCATTAGATGTGTTAGTTATTACCCCTTACCCAATCATCCCAGGCTCTATTATTCGCTGTAGAACGGTAGGCATGTTAGATATGGATGATGAAGCTGGTGGCGATGAGAAGCTTGTTGCAGTGCCACACGAAAAACTATCTAGCCAGTATGGCGACATTCAAGACGTAGAAGATATTCCTCAATTGCTTCGCGATCAGATCCAACACTTCTTTGAGAACTACAAAGATCTTGAAAAAGGTAAGTGGGTTAAAGTGAAGGGCTGGAAAAATGCAGAAACAGCTCGCGCATCAATTGTTAAATCTGTCGAAGCGTTTAAGAAATAATTTAACCTCAAAATAAAAAAGGGCCAGCAGATTTAACTGCTGGCCCTTTTTTTATGGTTCATTCCGATAAAGCTCTAACCTTTCAAACTAGCCTTGCTGTAAAAGACTACGTAAGTCTGTAATCGCTGCGCTTGCTCTCGAAATATAAGATGACATCGTAATAGAGTGATTTGCTAAAAAACCAAAGCCACTACCATTAAGAATCATTGGGCTCCAAACCGTATCTTGGGTTGCCTCTAACTCAATAATAATTTGCTGAAGACTGACCAACGCATTTTTATTAATCAAGACACTACGGAAGTCATGCTCAACGGCTCTTAAAATATGCACTAAGGCCCAAGCAGTCCCTCTCGCTTCATAAAAAGTATTATCAACTTCTAACCACGGCGTTTTACGTTCTTCAACTTGCAATGACCTAGTGGATTGCTCGGCATTAATATCGCCTGCCAAGCCCATATCTAATTGCTCACGCCCCACACTTTCACTTAAACGACGCGACAAACTACCTAAACGATTTTCAACTTCTGACAACCATGCCCGCAAATTATCTGCTCGAGCATAAAACTGCGCCTCATTTTTGGAAGGATCAGACAAGCGAGTAAGATACTGTTTCATCGCATTTACACCACGACGATATTCAGACTCACTTGCTGGCAAGGCCCAACTATTATTATCGAAATGAAATTGAGGCTCTGCAATTGTTAAATCTACATCTTCAATTGACTGACTTTGCGAACGACTAAATTCCTTTCGAAACACTCTTGCCAAGTCACGCACTTGAACTAAAACACCAAATTCCCAGCTGGTTATATTATCTAACCATAAACCCGGCGGAAAAATATCATTACTGACGTAGCCGCCTTTTTTATCCAGAATAGTTTCCATCAACACGATCAAAGTTTCGCTGGTGGTAAATCCCGTTACTCTATCTCGACCTAACTCTTTGGCTTTTTGCTCTGCATGCTGATTCACATCAATTAATTCTGGCTCGCTACTCCAGTACCAACCCAATGCAATAGCTGCTAAAAAATATATACCGACCACAATACCTGCTATACGCGCCACAACGCCGCCTCCCAAATAGTCTTGAAAATCTTCTTTTCGGTGTCGAAAAAACTCTTCTATTTTACCTGCCACATGTTTCCCTTATTAAATGCTATGAATCAAATATTGAATTTGCCACAGGCCTTTCTAGATAATACCCCATCGCACCGTCTAAACCGATAGACAATAACATATCCCACTCTTCCACTGTTTCAACCCCCACAGCAATCATTTTTATAGACTGCCCATGCGCCAACTGTATGGCAGACCGCAAGAAAAACTGATTAACCTGATTATTGTGAATAGTACGAATAAAGCTATGATCCACCTTTAACACATCTATTGGAATTCTTTGCAGATAAGCAAAAGAAGCGGTGCTTACACCAAAACGTTCAATAGAAATTTTAAAATTGTGCTTTTTTGAGAGCTGACTCAAGCCTTGCAAAGCAGATTCGTTATAATTAACAACATGCTCGCTGACCTCAATCATCAAATTAGAGGCGACAAGTGGATACTCTGTCATTTGTCCATCCAGCCATGACATGAACCGCAAATCTTGCAAGGCACTTTCAGACAAAGTAACGCAATAAAAAGTAGGCGCAACAGTCACCTCTTCGTCATTCACGCTTAAAGTCCCATTCGCAAAAGCGGCAAACACCTTCTCCATGACAAGCTGATCAATCGGCACCATCAGCTGAAAACGCTCAGCCATTGGCAAAAATAAACTAGCCACAATTAAAGAGTCATCTACTTCAATTCTTGATAAGACTTGGTAGTAAAAAAGCTTATTAGAGCGATCAAAAACTTTTTGTGTATGAAGTTTCAAGCTTCTATTCGCCAAGACTTCTTGTAAAATACTGCGCCATTCATTTGCTTGGCGCACTTCATCATTGGTATCGATTGATTCAATATAGGAATAACGCTGCCAACCAGAAAGCTTTTTACCTTGGGCTTGACGAAGTGACATGTCCGCTTTTGACAGGAGAACACTTGCTGTATCACCTGGTTGAACACATGCTACTCCTATATGAAAGCAATCATCTCTGAGCAGCTGTTTAATTTCAGTCAATGAACTTAATTGGTTCATTAAGGCCTCTATAATGACATCAATTTCTGCAGGCATCACTAAGGGTAAAAAAACACTAAAGTCTGCTGCATTTCGTCTTGCGGCAAACGCGCCTTGATGCTTTCCGAGTAAGTCAGAAATCAGCGTGGAGATAGTAATCAGGAATCGATCTCCTTCTTCCCGCCCCTTAGAATCATTGACTATTTCTAAATGATTTACCTGCAGAAGAACCAAGCTCCCTTGAGCTGTATGCTGAAGAGAGTCGAGTTCTGTTTTTAGCCTTGCATCAAAGCCTTCTCGATTACCCAAGCCGGTCAGCGTGTCAACAAACGACTTGGCTCTCAAATTTTCGATCAAACTAAGCTGCTCATTAAAGACAAGACCTAACTGATCTGCCATTTCATTCATGGCTTGCGCAACACCCGCTAGCTCTCTGGTTTTTGGAAAAGGCGCCCTATCTGAGAACTTTTTTTCTGACATTGCACGCGCCTGAGCTTCTATCAACTTCAATGGCAATAACAAACGATCTAATAATAAATGAACGCCAAACAAACCTAATACAGCAATTGCTAAAAACCAAACTAGTTGAGCTCGCAGCATTTTCCATAGTTCAGCCTCTGCAAAGCCTGAATAGCTTTCTACAACCAATGTGCCTAACTGTCTCCAGCCACTCATAACCTCAGCTGTTTTTTTAGGCGATGGTAAATCCATTAAGCGACCAAACCATTGAGGTACATCGGAAGATAAATCCATTCTTTTTCGAAGCACAATAGGACCGCCATCAACAGCAAATAAGACAATCTGCTGATACTCCCCACTATCAAACAGTGCATCTATCATTCTCCCTGCCGCTATTTCATCACTGCCATTTACAACGGTAGATAATGATAGACCTAAAGAGTTTGCCGCATCCTGGGCATGAGAACTTAATTGCTGACTCAAATTATCTCTAGCCATGGATATATTCAGAACAAAGCTAATCGACAGCAAGATCAAAAATAGAAGACCTATAAAGCTCAAAAGAGTCTGCTGAAGCGTGCGATTACGGTATCTCATCATGCTATGTATTGATCTAAGTTAAATTTGAATCAAGTTTCGTCTTGATATGGTTTTTGCTCGGTAATTTGTAAAACATAAAATCGATAATAGGTATCGGCTGCCATACTGACAGCTAGCGACTTCAAGCCTCTATTAATCAATATTTTGCCATATTATTTTTTATAGAGATCTTTGCACGTCACTATGAGTGTAGCAAGTTTTTAATGCCGCACTACTTAGCAAATTTTCACAAAATGATCGAATGAGCCTAAGAATAAAATATCTTACAAATCCTGACATTTTTTGACGATAAAACCCATCTATCTATGACACTATTCTATATTTAGTACTAAGATTAAAGCGTCAGCAATAACAAGACGGCCAACTATTGCTCGAAGCTTCCGGATTAAGCGCACTTAATAAACGAAAAATGACAAGATTGACTAGGATAGCTTAAATGGTGCCCGATAATCAGCGTGAAAAATTGAAACAGCTCTTTGCAAAGCGTGTAACAACCCAGGCGCGCGTAGTGCTTGATCTTTATCAGAAATGCAAAGCCTCTGAATGGCAATCGTTTGAAAGAGCATCTGATTTAGCAGATGCAAGTGAAAAGCTATTACGCTTTGCGACTCGATTCAACATGTCTAGACAAGAAAATGCTGCCTTAAAAATTCATACAGCATTAAAAGGCTACCTATCGAGCAACATTGAGAATAACAATCAGCTTTCTGCGCCGTCTTGCGAGCAAAATCAAATTATTGAGAAAGCAATTCAATCTTTAAATGATTGTACATTGCGAAAAAGCGATCAAAGCTCGGCACTAAATGTTGGCAAAAGTTGCCCAAGAACCTATTTACGCGCCCCTATTTATCTTGCTTTAAATAATAGCGAATACGCTAACCGTATTATTAATCAGCTTGAATTCTTTGGTTTTAGATCAATTAATTTTGACTCAGTTGATGAATTTATTTATGCCTCGAAGCAAGACCAACCCGAAACTATCGTGGCAGACGTTGATTTTGGTGGCCAAGATTTTGGTGGCATAGAAGCAGTCAGTGAAATTCAAGCCAACCACGAGACCACCATTCCTACTATTTATGTCAGCGAGCACAAGGACGATATCGAAACCCGTTTAATGGCTTCTCGCAACGGTGGTGAAGAGTTTTTTTATCAAGCGATTGACCCCGGGCAACTCATTGAGAAAATAGAACAATATTCTCAATCTAATGTTCAAGACCCTTACCGCATTTTGGTCGTAGACGACTCTAGAGCTCAGGCAAAATACATCGAAAATGTGCTTATAAAAACAGGCATGATCCCTCAGGTCGAAACCGACCCCATGCAAGTATTGGTGGCTTTAGAAAAGTTTCAACCAGAAATTATCATCATGGATATGTACATGCCAGGCTGTACAGGAATGGAGCTGGCTAGAGTCATCCGCCAACAAGATAAATTCCATAGCGTCCCAATTATTTATCTTTCAGCTGAAGACGACCTCAACAAACAACTACATGCCATGAGCCTAGGCGGGGATGACTTTTTAACTAAACCTATTGACCCTAAACATCTAATTGCCACTTTACAAAATAGAGGTCGACGCGCTCGATCATTAATTGCATTGATGATAAGAGATAGCCTAACAGGTCTTTATAATCACACACACACTCTGCATCTTTTAGATTTGGAAATAACGAAAGGTGTAGAGCAAAATAAACCGGTTTGTTTTGCAATGCTAGACTTAGACTTCTTCAAGAAGATTAATGATAACTATGGTCACCCAATTGGTGACAGAGTCCTAAAGAGTTTATCTTTATTTTTAAAGCAGCGCTTACGTAAAACAGACCATATAGGACGCTATGGTGGCGAAGAGTTTGCCATCGTCTTACCAAACACCTCTGAACGAGATGCAAAAGTTATTATTAACGAAATTCGAGAACGCTTTGCAGAACTCCCCCAACCTGCCGGAAAGGGCTCCTTCAATGTCACTTTCAGTTGTGGCATTGCCCTAGCGAATGAAGAAAATGCTCAGTCTTTGTGCGAAAAAGCAGACCAAGCACTCTATGATGCTAAACGAAATGGTAGAAACACAGTCCGTTGTTACAATATAGACATGTAGTGAAACCTGCTTGTAAATAGCATCAAATATGGGCAAAATAGCCAAAAAAATGTAGATATCTTGCTATCTTTAGCTTGCAGTATTGCATGCAAAATCTCTCCCGTTTAGAATTTTGCTCGACCCTCTATTTTGTGAGTAATATTGATATGCCACACATTCTTGTTCTTCATGGCCCAAACCTAAACCTACTTGGAACAAGAGAGCCGAACATTTATGGCTCTGAAACCTTAGATGACATAAATAAACGCCTAAAACAACTTTCCGAAAAGCAATCCATCACTTTGGATTGTTTTCAAAGTAATGCCGAACACCTTTTAATTGATCGCATTCATCAAGCTAAAAAAATAACTGACTTTATCATCATCAATCCTGCCGCTTTTACCCATACCAGCGTAGCAGTCAGAGATGCCCTGCTTGCTGTTAGCATCCCCTTTATCGAAGTACATTTATCGAATGTTCATAGTCGAGAACAATTTCGGCAGCATTCATATTTTTCAGATATCGCAGTGGGTGTTATTTGTGGTTTAGGCAGTACTGGTTACGACTTAGCTTTAAGCAAAGCGATCGAGATATTGAAATCTTAATACAGGAAAAATCATGGACATTCGTAAGATCAAAAAACTCATTGAGTTAATTACTGAATCCGACGTTGAAGAACTCGAAATCAAAGAGGGCGAAGAAACCATTCGCATCAGTCGGCGCACTCAACATGTTGTCAGCCAAGTAGCCCCTCAAGCTAATTATGCCCCAGCGCCCGCAGCTTCGGCAGAGAAGCCCGCTCTTCAAGAAGCAAATAATGCAATTACTATCAACGCCCCGATGGTTGGTACTTTTTATCGTTCACCGTCTCCAGACTCAGCACCATTTGTAGAAGTTGGGCAGAATGTAAAAGAAGGCGAGATTATTTGCATTATCGAAGCCATGAAAATGATGAATCAAATTGAAGCTGACCGTAGCGGCGTTGTGCAAGCCATTGAAGTAAATGACGGTGAGCCAGTTGAATTTGATCAAGTACTTTTCACCATCGCTTAATTAAGACAATTCAGGATTTTAAAACATGCTAAAAAAGGTCTTAATTGCGAATCGAGGTGAAATTGCTCTCAGAATTCTAAGAGCCTGCAAAGAAATGGGTATTGCTACAGTCGCTGTTCACTCTAAAGTGGACAGAGACTTAATGCACGTCAGGCTTGCCGATGAGTCTGTTTGTATCGGTAATAATAGCCCAGCTGAAAGCTATCTAAACATACCCGCTATTATTAGTGCTGCTGAGGTAACTGGCGCCCAAGCAATTCACCCGGGTTATGGTTTTTTAGCTGAAAATTCCGATTTTGCTGAACAAGTTGAAAAAAGTGGTTTTATATTTATTGGGCCGCCAGCAAGCTTAATACGATTGATGGGAAATAAAGTGTCTGCCATTAAATCCATGACAGTCGCAGGCGTACCGACTGTTCCCGGTTCCAATGGTCCAGTTACCAATAACCAAGATAGAACCAAAGCGGTTGCCACAAAAATAGGCTACCCGGTTATTATCAAAGCAGCATCTGGCGGCGGCGGTAGAGGCATGCGTGTCGTCCATAAAGAAGATGACCTCCTTAGTTCGATTGACTTAACGCAAATGGAAGCCAAAACCGCATTTGGTGACGATACTGTTTACCTGGAAAAGTATCTTGATAGGCCTCGCCATGTGGAAGTTCAAGTTTTAGCGGATAATTTTGGCAATGTGATCCATTTAGGCGACCGCGACTGCTCATTACAACGTCGTCACCAAAAAGTGATTGAAGAAGCGCCTGCACCTAATATTAATGAAGCCGCTCGCCAAGCTACATTTAATGCTTGTGTAAAAGCTTGCAAAGATATTGGTTACCGCGGCGCCGGCACCTTTGAATTTCTTTATCAAGATAATCAGTTTTATTTCATCGAAATGAACACACGAGTTCAGGTTGAACACCCTGTGACTGAAATGATTACCGGTATAAACATTGTCAAAGAACAAATTCGCATAGCAAGCGGACTTCCTTTATCCGTTTCGCAAGAGGAAGTTACATTTAACGGGCATGCTATTGAATGTCGAATTAATGCCGAAAACCCAAAAACTTTTGTCCCCAGCCCCGGCACAGTCACGCAATTCCATGCACCAGGTGGTATGGGCGTAAGAGTGGACTCTCATCTATATAATGGCTATCAGGTACCACCATTTTATGACTCACTTATCGCAAAGCTTATCTGCCACAGCGAAGATAGGGATTCTGCTCTCAATAGAACAGCAAACGCCTTAGATGAAATGATCATAGATGGTATTGAGTCAAATATTCCACTTCATCGCCAGTTAGTGGTAGACCCTGGGTTTAGAGCAGTTGACTTTAATATCCATTACCTAGAAAAACTAATTTCCTAAGATAAAAAATCTTATTAGGTCTGATTAACAACCAACAGGACAGTTTTGACACATGAGTTGGATACAATTAAGGGCATTAATATCACCTTCACAAGCAGAAGCCATGGAAGAAAGCCTGATGGCTGCTGGCGCTTGCTCAGTTACTTATGAAGACGCTAAGGATCAACCAGTACTTGAGCCAGAATTAGGTACAACTCCCTTATGGGATGCAACTATCATCACAGGCTTGTTTACAGCTGATGAAGATATGCAGCAAGTTCAAACCGTCGCAAGTAATGTCTTTAAGCACTTAACTCAACAAAAACTACCTGAATACCGCGTTGAGATCTTAGAAAATCAAGATTGGACAAGAACATGGATGGAGCATTTTAAACCCATGCAGTTTGGCTCTCGTCTTTGGGTTTGCCCGAGCTGGCAAGAAGCGCCTGATGCAAATGCTGTTAATTTGCTACTAGACCCAGGCTTGGCTTTCGGTACTGGCACTCACCCAACGACGGCACTATGTTTAAAGTGGCTAGATGGGCAAGGTGAAACACTAGCGAATAAATCTGTGATTGATTATGGCTGCGGCTCTGGCATATTAGGTATAGCCGCACTTCTTTTAGGTGCAACCAGGGTGGTCGGTGTTGATAACGACCCCCAAGCCCTATTGGCCAGTAAGGACAACCTACTTCGGAACAAACTTGTAAGCACTCAACTTGAGACTTACTTACCTGAAGATTTACCTAAAATACAGGCAGACATTTTGCTTGCCAATATCCTTGCCCAACCTCTATATGAATTAAGGGATCGATTAGCTCAATTAACAAAAGTTGGTGGGAAAATAGTCCTTTCTGGCATATTAGAAGATCAAGCTGAAGATTTGTGTACGCATTACAAAAATCTCTTTGTTATGGATAAAGTAGTTATAGTAGATGGTTGGGCCCGCTTGACCGGAACCAAAAAAGACTAACAATTTCACTTCGACCTGACAGGATCAAAACTTAGGCATGACAAACTCTCAACTTACACAATGTCCACACTGTAAAGCCTCTTTTAAAGTGTCGGAAGAACAGTTGAACGCCGCGAATGGTAGAGTCCGTTGTGGTGCGTGCTTAAATATTTTTGATGCCATCGCTTATCAAATCTCAGCGGCAAAGGATCTAAAACAAGATAAAAAAAGCCTTCGAAGTGATAAAGATTTTTTACTTGAAGATGAGTTTTCTTTTAACTTAGATAATGCCATAGACCAAGAAAATGAAATACCTGATGCCCCCGTCCAAGATACCAATGACGATGACTCTTTATTTGATGACGACCCTGAAGAGGACGAGCTTGAAAAAGGCTACTCCGGTTCTACGATGCTTGGAGATGAGCTGAGCAGCTCCTTTCTTGAGCTTGAAAAATCAGGAAAGGATAAATCCAAAACTCAATTTTTAAAAGATGAGTCCTCAGAAACTACTGATGAAGAGGTTGTAGATGAAAGCTGGGCAGCTAGCATCCTAGATGATCTAGATAAACCTGAAGATACTCGGGTTGAGCCGAGCCTTACAACAAGTGAAGAAGCACCAATACCTGAGAAACCAAGCATTCAAAGCTCGACGATACCCGATCAAACATTTAAACCGTTTTCCCAAAAAGACTTAAACGCGATTAATTTTGAGTATGAGCAAGACTCAAGCCCTAGAAATAAATGGCTAATGGGAAGCATCTTATTTGTACTAAATCTTAGTTTATTACTTTTATTGATTGCCCAAGCCAGCTGGTTCCACTATGAGGAACTGGTTAAATTTCCAAAAATAGCTGCGCTTTATGAACTTGCATGTCAAGAGCTAAGCTGTGACCTACCTGTTCTGAGCAATGTATCCAAGATTGAAAATGGAAATCTTGTCGTTAGAAGCCATCCAACTATTTTCAACGCCCTTATTATTGAAACAATCATTACGAACCATGCTACTTTCGAGCAAGCTTTCCCAGAAATTAGTTTGTCATTCTCAAATATTAACAATCAAGCTATCGCTCAACGCCTCTTCAAACCCACTGAATATCTCAACAAAGAAATACTCAGTTGGCCAGGCATGCCTCCTGAACAACCCATTCAAATAATTTTTGAAATAATTGATCCCGGCCCAGAAGCGGTTAACTATAAAATCAATTTTCATCCTCCTCAGTAATTGGCATTGATCAATAAGCTGTTCAAATGTCAACCAATAAGAGCAAAATATAACCAAATAAATCTGGCTTTTTCGCTTTTCGCCCCCCTATTCAAAGAGTATCATTAGCGCCCCTAAAGAAAGCTGTAATTTAAAATTAGTGCCAAGCATCTATAAAAGAACTTGCTTGGCGTCACTGCTTACAACGCTAGAGATTCATTGTGTTAAAAATTGGCCCTTATCAACTCAAAAACAGATTGATACTTGCCCCTATGGCCGGTGTGACAGATAGACCATTCCGTCAATTGTGTCGTGAACAAGGTGCAGCCATGGCCGTTTCAGAAATGGTTATTGCAGACCCAAGCTTTTGGAAAACTCGTAAGTCTATTCACCGTCTTGACCACAAAGGTGAAGACTTACCTATATCTGTCCAAATTGCAGGTGGTGACCCCGATATGCTCGCCACAGCAGCAAAGCTAAATCAGGATATGGGCGCACAAATTATTGACATTAATATGGGATGCCCTGCAAAGAAGGTCTGTAACAAAGCAGCCGGCTCAGCCTTAATGAAAGATGAAAAATTAGTACAAGCTATTCTCGAAGCCGTAGTTTCTGCTGTCGACATACCCGTTACCTTAAAAATCAGAACAGGCTGGGACACAGATAATAAGAACGCCTTAGCCATTGCTAAAATGGCCGAGTCTTCCGGCATTCAAGCACTAGCCATTCATGGCAGAACGCGTACTTGCGGATACAAGGGATATGCTGAATACAACACCATCGCCCAAGTAAAACAACAAATATCAATCCCAGTATTCGCAAACGGTGATATTGATACACCAGAGAAAGCGCTTGAGGTCCTAAAGTACACTCAAGCCGACGGTTTGCTTATAGGCCGTGCAGCACAAGGTGCTCCTTGGATATTTGACGACATTCAGTACTATCTCGATCATGGCAAAAAAAGACCTGCTAAAGCTTTGTCAGAAGTTGAGAAAATAATCTTGATCCATCTCCAAAATTTACATGAATTTTATGGCGCCAAAATGGGACATAGAATTGCTAGAAAGCATATAGGTTGGTACCTCAAGGCCAATACAAATCATGCCGACTTCATCAAAGATTTTAATAAAATTGAAAACCCAGAGGCGCAGATCTCAGCTATAAAAATCGAATTTGAACGACAAAAATATTTACAACTAAAGAAAGAGGAACGAGCAGCATGAGCACTGAAGTACTAACTGAAAGCCCTTCACAAGAGCAAACAGCGTCCGATCATACTGTGATTGAAAACGCATCTACTCTTCGAGACTGTGTTGAATCAACGCTAAGCAATTATTTTGCCCAGCTAGATGGCGCACCCGTAACAGACGTATATCAACTCGTTTTAACCGAAGTTGAAGCGCCTCTACTAGAGCAGGTTTTAAAATATACACGCAACAATCAAACTAAAGCATCTACCCTCTTAGGCTTGAATCGAGGAACTCTTCGTAAAAAATTAAAACAATACGGACTACTTTAGCCTTTATTTTTCAGTCATAAGTTTTGGAAGTTTTTATGAATAGTACGAACGATTTTGTTCAAGTAAAACGCGCTTTAATTAGCGTTTCAGATAAAACAGGCATCGTCGAATTTGCCTCTGCACTTAATGAAATGGGTGTTGAAATTTTATCTACTGGCGGCACCTACAAGCTACTAAAAGACAATCAGCTACCCGCTATCGAAGTCTCCGACTACACTGGCTTCCCAGAAATGATGGATGGCCGCGTAAAAACCTTACACCCTAAAATCCATGGTGGAATTTTAGGGCGCCGAGGCCAAGATGATCAGGTAATGACAGATCATGCGATTCAAGCCATCGATATGGTTGTAGTTAATTTGTACCCATTTGAACAAACCGTTGCAAACCCAGACTGCTCTCTCGAAGATGCAATTGAAAATATTGATATCGGCGGGCCGACTATGGTTCGCGCTGCAGCAAAAAATCACCCTTTTGTGAATATAGTGGTGAATGCTGACGACTATGCAGAAATCTTAACAGAAATGCGTGCAAACAAGGCCGCAACCAGCATAGCAACACGTTTTAATTTAGCAATTAAAGCCTATGAGCACACTGCCGCTTATGATGGCGCTATTGCGAACTACTTTGGCAAAAAAGTCCCTGGCGGCAACGCTGAGTTTCCAAGAACGTTTAATTTACAAATGACTCAAGCACAAACGCTTCGTTACGGTGAAAATCCGCATCAGAAAAGTGCATTTTATATTGAGAAGAATTGTCCGGCTGACTCCATTTCTGGCGCTAAGCAAATTCAAGGCAAAGAACTTTCTTTCAATAATATTGCTGATACTGATTCCGCTCTTGAAACAGTGAAACTTTTTGAGCGGCCAGCCTGCGTTATTGTTAAACACGCCAACCCTTGCGGCGTTGCAGAAAGCGACTCAGTCCAAACAGCTTATGATTTAGCCTATGCGACTGATCCTGAATCTGCTTTTGGCGGCATTATTGCGTTTAACAGACCCCTTGATGCACAAACAGCGCAAAATATTGTTGATAGACAATTTGTTGAAGTCATCATTGCGCCTAGCATCAGTGAAGAAGCAAAAGCGGTTATCTCCAGCAAACAGAATATTCGGCTCTTGGAGTGCGGTGCTTTCCAGAAGAGCTCAAGCTCTCTAGATTATAAGCGAGTCAATGGCGGCTTATTAATTCAAGATAGAGATCTTGAACTTGTTAGCGCATCTGACCTAAAAATTGTCACAGAGCGCAAGCCTACCCCATCTGAAATTATTGACCTATTATTCTCATGGAAGGTAGCCAAAATGGTTAAATCTAATGCCATTGTTTATGCAAAAAATGCACAAACCGTTGGTATTGGTGCCGGCCAAATGAGCAGAGTTAATTCTGCACGTATTGCTGTGATCAAAGCAGAGCATGCTGGCTTAGCTGTTGAAGACTCAGTCATGGCATCCGATGCTTTCTTCCCATTTAGGGACGGTATTGATAATGCAGCAAAAGCAGGTGTAAGTTGTGTCATTCAACCTGGAGGCTCGATGCGAGATCAGGAAGTTATTGATGCAGCTAACGAACATGGCTTAGCCATGGTCTTTACTGGCCAACGCCACTTTAGACACTAGCAGTATTTTCTATCACAAAAAAATGAAGGCCTTTCTTTAAAGTAAGGCCTTCATTTTTTCAAACACCTTCCTCCAAATATAGGTCACACTCAGAAGACTTATCTACATTAACACTGCAATGATTTTTTATTTCGGGTTAAACTGATCGATTCTAAATGATGTTGCAAATATCATATCAAGAGGATTTTTTGTGTCTGATTATATACGAATCAAAGTGCGCGGATACCACCTAGATCAACACGGGCATTTAAATAACAATGGCTATAACCGTTTTTTTGAAGAAGCTCGATGGTCCTTATTTGAAAACTATAATGCTATTGAATTTTTCTCTGAACTTGATCTGACGCTGACACTGGTAAACAGTAACATCAACTTCCGCCACCCATGTTTCTTTAATGACGCGTTAGAAATACATACCAAAGTTATGAGAATTGGTAATACCAGCTGTAAAATTGAACAGTCCATTTACATTGAAGGCACCAACAAAATAATTGCAGAGGCTAGCAATACCTTTGTATTGATGGATAACCATGAACATAAAGCAATCCCAATTCGTGGCCAAGCAAGAGATAAATTATCCCAACTAGCAAACTCAACGTAACTTTTTAGTTTTTTATCGCGCCTTTTTTATGGCCAAACAAACTCGTTTCGGCTAATGATTTTATCTAAGCTTTGAATACGGTATCCTTGCCGGAAAATTCTTACTGCATTTCTTTTTACTCACTTATTATGTTTTATCAAGAGAAATGCCTAATTCAGACTTCAGTTGATATGTTAGGTTTATATTATGAATATTTTAGTTATTGGAAGTGGTGGCCGTGAACATGCTCTTGCCTGGAAAGCAGCACAAAATAAATCAGTCCAAACAGTATATGTAGCTCCAGGCAATGCAGGCACCGCAACCGAAGCCAAACTAAAAAATCTTGATATTGATGTTATGGATTTTTCTGCTCTAGCTGAATTTGCACAAAATAATGATGTCGCCTTAACTATCGTTGGTCCAGAAGCGCCGCTTGTTGGTGGAATAGTTGACTTCTTCCAAACCAAAAACCTTCGCTGCTTTGGCCCTAGCAAAGGCGCAGCCCAACTTGAAGGCTCTAAAGCATTCACTAAAGATTTCTTGGCACGCCATAATATTCCTTCAGCCGATTACCAGAACTTTACTGAAGTAGAACCAGCCCTCGCCTATCTCAAAGAAAAAGGCGCACCAATCGTCATCAAAGCAGATGGTTTGGCGGCTGGCAAAGGCGTTATTGTCGCCATGACCCTAGACGAAGCAGAAGAAGCAGTGTGCGACATGCTATCGGGCAATGCTTTTGGCGATGCTGGCTGTCGTGTTGTTATCGAAGAGTTTTTGGAAGGTGAAGAAGCCAGCTTTATTGTGATCGCCGATGGAAAAAATGCTTTAGCTATGGCTACTAGCCAAGACCATAAGCGCGTTGGAGATGGCGATACAGGACCAAATACCGGCGGCATGGGCGCTTATTCTCCCGCCCCTGTTGTCACAGCAGATGTGCATCAACGTATCATGGACCAGGTGATTAACCCAACACTTGAAGGTATGGCAAAAGAAGGCAATGACTACACCGGATTTCTTTATGCTGGCTTGATGATTTCACCTTCTGGTGAAATCAAGGTAATCGAATATAACTGCCGTTTCGGCGACCCAGAAACTCAGCCTATAATGATGCGTTTAAAGTCAGATTTAGTGTCTTTATGTCAATCTGCGCTTGATAAAACCTTAGATAAGCAAACTACCGTGTGGGATGAACGTGCCGCTGTTGGTGTTGTCTTAGCTGCGGGTGGCTATCCTAGCGATTATGATAAAGGCCATCTCATTTCAGGCTTAGACTCCGCTCTAAATAACAACACTACGTCGAAAATATTCCATGCTGGTACAAAACTTGATGGTGCTAATGTGGTGACTTCAGGCGGACGTGTGCTTTGTGCAACCGCTCTTGGAAAGAGTGTCCTTGAGGCTCAAGAACTTGCCTACTCACTCACTAAAGACATATCTTGGTCTGGCAGCTTCTACCGTAAAGATATTGCTTATCGCGCTATTGCGAGAGAACAGCAACAATAAGCCATTAACACATAGAGATTGCATCATGCTCAAAGAGATTGCTCAATTTACTCATAATCTAGCAATCGAAGCCGGTTGCTTAATTGTCGAACATCGCCAAAGCGGCAGTGTTCGACATAACTATAAAGATCAACAAGAGCTTGTTACCTCAGCCGACATCGCTGCAGACAAACTCATTATCGAAAGAATTCAGAGCGCTTACCCAGAGCATCGAATTTTATCTGAAGAAACCTATAGCGACACCGACTCTCTCAAAGACCTCTCTACCCCTATCTGGATAATTGATCCGATCGACGGAACGGTAAACTATGCTCATGGGCATCAGATGGTGGCAATTTCTATTGCCTTCGCTTGCGATGGCGAAGTTAAAATCGGCGTAGTTCATAACCCGTTCATGAAGGAAACCTTTCACGCCATCATTGGTCAGGGTGCTTTTTTAAATGGTCAAGCCATCGAAGTAAGCCATTCTCATAGCCTCAGAAAATCACTCATCGCAACCGGCTTTCCCTACGATAAATCAACGGTTCCGGGAATAATGGTACGCACCCAGAAAGTATTAATGGCCTGCCAAGATATTCGTCGCCTTGGATCAGCTGCATTGGATATCTGCTGGGTAGCCTGCGGCAGATTAGATGGCTATTTTGAGTCACTTAGCCCATGGGATTTCGCAGCCGCAAGAGTTATCGCGCTTGAAGCCGGTGCAAAGTGTGGTCACTTTCAAGATGTTCCTGAGGATATTCCTGCATGCATTTTTGATCAGAACTTACTTATTAGTACCCCTGAGATATATAATGATTTGCATGACATTTTGTATCCGGCAAATAAATAAACATCTTTTATTTTGAACAAAAAAAAGGGCCAAGATGGCCCCAAAAATTTTACTACAACTAGGGATTGAGAAGTGACAATGGGAGAGTCTTAAAGCGCAACTAGATCACTTCTCTTACGCTCTAAAACAGCATAGACCCAGTAAATTAAAAGTGCCTGCTCAATTTTCAAAATACAACGAATCTATACCTTCAGTTACAATTTTCACTCATTCACTCACATCGCCGCCCTCAGAAAAACATTTCAAAAAACAAAATTACCATTCAAACCAATGATTTATCTTGCTAATCTATAATTTAGGTTATATTATTCCCTTAATTCACTGTTACACAATATAAATATAGCTAATTAAGCTCTATCGGCATTGAGTTTATATCTACATAGGGTATTTATATCGCGCGGAAAATTACAGGGAATGATAATTTCATTAGGTTTTAATATAAAAAAAATAATTGGAATAACAGGTAGGTAACACTTATGTCCCAAGAAGCTCTTTCACAAACCGAATACAGCAGCGAATCTCCACAAAACGTGAGAGAAAATGTTCGCCAACAATTATCAAATGATATCGAAAACTTTCTTAAAAATGGTGGCAACGTCCAGCGTGTCGAAAATAATGTTCGAGCCGACCCACCAAAAAAGCCAAATATGAATTATGGTAGCACGCCAATCTAAAAATACTGCCTAACAGTAAGCTAGCAACCCCCACTCCAAGAGAGAATAGAGACCACTTAATTTGGGCCCTTACTCTCTTTTAGTCTTATCATTTATTAAAATCTTATAAAAACCATTGCTAATCGCTAAAATTATGCGACAATCGACGCCCCTAATGTGACTTGGCGCACAATAAGCACAATTACTTATGCTTATTTAAAATCAAAATAAAATGTGAGGCATGCTTAATTGATAGAAACTTTAACGATTCTAATGAGTTTAACACTGGCAGTAACAGGGGTTTTTCTTTACAGGGATTATGCGAGTTTTTTAAAAGGCGCCTATGTGAAGCA
The DNA here is from genome assembly GCA_963975615.1 of uncultured Oleiphilus sp. GTDB lineage: Bacteria > Pseudomonadota > Gammaproteobacteria > Pseudomonadales > Oleiphilaceae > PZPK01. The sequence goes on along the minus strand of CAXBKC010000012.1, from coordinate 121 downwards.
CGGTAAGGTAGTATCGATACAAGCGGCATTTTCGAATCATATCCGTACACCCGAGATCCTCGCAAAATCTTTTGTTCCTGAAGGCTTCTATCCCGTCATTGAATATAAACATGAAGGCCAA
>CAXBKC010000011.1:0-20105 GCA_963975615.1 uncultured Oleiphilus sp. | reverse complement strand
CGTCGGCTTCTTCTCCAATTAATGGTTTAATCAGCTAAATCTTTAGAAACAGATCTTACTTTATAGGAATAAGCGGCTATGACTGAGAAAGCGCCTACAGATAAAAAGAGTAAACCAAACAGACGCCAGCAAATACTGGAAGTCTTGGCGGGTATGCTCGAAAAAAATCCAGGTGAACGCATCACCACTGCGCGCCTAGCGAAAGAAGTAGGTGTGACAGAAGCCGCTTTATATCGGCACTTTCCTAGTAAAGGGAAAATGTTCGAAGGCTTATTAGAGTTTGTTGAAGAAAGTGTATTTACCAGAATTAAACTGATCAACAAAGAGGTGCCGACAAGCCTTGAACGTTTACAGCGCATTCTGATATTCGTGCTCGCCTTTTCAGAAAAAAATCCGGGTATGTGTTGTTTATTAACTGGTGGTGCCTTAGCAGGTGAGAAACCAAAGTTGCGCCAGCGTGCAGCCCAATTTTTTTCGCGTTTAGAAACCGAGTTACGGCAAATACTTCGTGAAGCCGAAATTAGAGAGCAAAAGAAATTACGCTTAACGGGAGTGAGTGGTGCAAGTCTTTTGTCTTTGAATATTGAAGGGCGTATTCATCAGTTCGTTCGAACAGAATTCAAATTGCCACCGACTCAAGGTTGGTCTGCTCACTGGCCGGTGTTGGCGGCTTCTTTATTTCAGTCTGAGTCTTAGGTTTCAATGGTGCATGATTTTCTGGACCTTGAATTAGAACAGGATTTTCTACGCTTACCATCAGACAATTATGCTCAAGTTCAGCCTCAAGGTTTAACCAAACCAGAGCTTGTTGCCGTGAGTGCGGCCTGTACCGATTTGCCGGTCTTGAGACTTCAAGCCTTTTGAGGAGCAGCCAGAAAATGATACTTACGCAGACTTATCGCCAGATTGGGCAGAGCAGCTTGTGATAAGCTGCTCGTCTTGAGTTTCTATGTAAACGTTCAAGCGTTTTATAGAACAAGCTTTATAAAGTGAATTTCAAAAACAAGAACAGCCCCTGAAGGAATCGCTGGTGGAAAACCTGCATCGCCATAAGCAAGTTTTGGTGGCACAACAATTCGCCATTTAGAACCTTCAGGCATCATTTGCAAAGCTTCAGTCCAGCCAGCAATAACCTGGCTGAGATTAAACTCGGCGGGTTCATTTCGTGTAACAGAGCTATCAAATACTTGGCCATCGATGAAAGAGCCATGGTAGTGAATGCGCACAGTACTTTTTTCTTTAGGTTTTTCACCTGTTCCGGCTTCTAAAATTTCATATTGAAGGCCAGACTCAGTTTGTTTCACGCCATCTCTTTTAGCGTTCTCACTAAGAAAGGTCGCACAAATAGATTTGTATTTTTCAGAGCGTTCTTTCTCAACTGTCTGACGTTTTTCCTTCATTACATCGTAGGCTTCATTTAGCTCATTTTCAGATAGTAAAGAAGGTTCGCCAGCAAAACATTGGCGAAGAGCTTGAACTGCAGACTCTACATCCATGCCTTCAAAGCGATTTTTCTGTAATTGGCGACCAAATTGCCAACCAAAACCGTAGCTGACTTTTTGCTCAAAGCTTTCAGGTTTTTGAGTCGCAGAGTGGTTGTTTGAGGTCGCTTTCGTTTCTGACATAACTTTTACATACCTAATAGAAATAACGTAATTATAAATTAAAGCCCGGCGGCGACTTCTAACTCTTCAATGCCTATTTGGACATAATCCAATAAGCGTTGCATCGAAGGAAGCGTGCGTCGGCATGCAGTAAAGCCGAATTCTAACTGATCGACGTAACTGACTAAAGTAATGTTTAGTGCAATACGATCTAGAGGGATCGATACCGGGTACATACCGTTTAGCTTGGCGCCATTCCAATATAAGTCCTTACTTGGTCCAGGTACATTTGAAATAACGACATTAAAGGCTTGGAGTCTATCAGAGAGACCTGTGAGCATATTTAAGCCAGCAGGTGCAAGGGTGAGCGCGGTATAGTTGACGGCCTCCGCCAAACTCATCTGAGCATAACGCTGCTTTGAATCTTTAACGGAATTCTTGACCTGCTGTAAACGTTTGGCCGGGTCAGAAATATGAGTGCCTAAACTTGCTAGGATCATCGCAATTTGGTTGCCGGAAGTGCTGTCATCTCGGCGCATTGACATAGGTACCATTGCGATAAGTGGTTTATCAGGTAATTCATTTAGACTGAGTAAATAGTTTCTTAATGCGCTACCACATACCGCTAATACAACATCATTTAATGTTGAATCCATTTTCTTTGCCAGGGTTTTAAATCGAGTTAAGGGATAAGATTGGGCGGCAAAGCGACGTGAGCCAGTGATCGGCTTATTTAAAATACTGGGTGGTGCTTGGAAGGCTGATACGTAGTCCGGATTATGACGGGCTTGATTAATGGCATGGCTGACTTCTTTCACTAAAGTAGGAATGGTTGAAATTTGTTTACCTGCTTCTCCGGCAAGTGTCGCTAAACTTGTTACAATATTCGATTGGTTTATATTAGGTGGACGCTTTCTTTCTAACTCCGGGATTGCCCAAAGTGGTGGTAAATTTTTGGCATTGGGATCTTCAGATAAAAATCGAGAGGTCATACGCATTGCTGCAACACCATCAAATAAACAATGGTGAGCTTTATAATACATGGCAAACTGTCGGCCTTTAATGCCTTCAATTAAATGGCATTCCCACATTGGTCTTTGACGGTCCATTAAAGCGCCATGCTTTACCGAGACCAGCGATAATAATTCACGAATACGCCCAGGCTTTGGTAATGCGCTATGAGTAAAGTGATGTTCTAAATCAAATAGGGTATCTTCTTCCCAATAATATTGGCCAAAGCGAGTTTTCAATCGTTGGTTAAAAGGTGCATTTGGTTGCTGGAAAGTAGACATATATTCTGCTAGCTCAGTGACATATTTCGGGCCAGCACCTTCAGGAAAGTCAAACAAGTGTAAGCCACCGACGTGCATGGGCTGTTGTCTTTTTTCAAGCCAAAGAAATAACTGATCTGCCAAACTCAATGGTTTCATTTTGATTCCGTCCTAGAAACGTTTTGAAGGGTTAAAAAGAGTAGTTGCAAGACGCTTTAAGTATCACAAACAAGTGAATAAAGATTCTGTACAATGACTAGAAAATTAAGAATAACCGAGATTGACTAGATCTTATAGTTGCTTGCCAAGAACAATGATAAAAAATATCTATATTTGATAATTATTTACAACTTAAGGCAATATAAATTATGGCAAGACTGTTTATTTTACTTATATTTTGCAGTTTAGCGTTATCGAGTTGTCGATATTGGGTCTTGTATGAATTTGCTGAGCAGTTCTGTGAGCTGGAAGAATATATCCCAATTTCTTGGATTAATGAACCAGAGAATCGGCAGGTAAAAATAGGCTTTAATGAGCCTGTTTTGGATCGAAGTATTTTACTACGATATTTGAATGCAGAGCCTTTTGAGAGTGTTAATAAAGCCTATTTAAATACCCAAAAACTATTTCTTTCTGAAGATAGCTTCGCTATTCGTCAAACTCATTTTTTGCCAGCAGGCAGCGCAGCACCTTTTCAATTTAAACTAGCTTACCATCCAATAGATGAGCATGTTGTGTTACTCGAAAGTGCTTACCTAGACTCGAAACTCAGTCAACTATTTTCGCCTGCTTTAATCGAGCCGATTCTACGGTCATTATGTTCTGATGATTATGATTTGAGTTTTAAGCAATTAAATATGCGCTTCAGCCTATCGACATTACCAAAACAAAGTTTACCTTCTCTGCAGAAACTCATAACGGTTTTTGGCCAAGCAGAAGAAACAATAGTGGATGATACTGGCGATCAAACCTTACGTTATGAATTTGATTTTTTAACCCAAGAGAAACAACAGAGCTGGCAAGTTCAATCAAAGCCAATCACTATGCTGTTTGGCTTTGATTCACATAGCCAATTGAAAAATTTATACATCCACTACCATAAGTATTCTTATTGGTTGGATGTTGAAAGCTTAAGTGGCAGGCTGTTAGTGATTCGAAGTGAATAACTAAGCGTACGAAATAAAATCGAGATTAAATAAATGTCTATAGCTTATGCCATCCCCGATGGTACGACCGAAGTATGCTATGAAATTAAGAAGAGCCGCTTTATCGCAAGGCTTTCGTTTGCATCAGATCGTGAACAAGCGATGCAGGCCTTAGAGCAATCTAAACAAGACTTCCCCGATGCACGACACCATTGCTGGGCTTATCAAATAGGTTCTCCAGTTAGCCCACATTTGGCTGCGATGTCTGACGATGGCGAGCCAAGTGGCACAGCGGGAAAACCTATTCTAAATGTGATTCAGCATAAAGATATCGGCGATGTCATGCTTATCGTGATTCGCTATTTTGGAGGTATTAAGCTTGGCGCAGGAGGCTTAGTTAGAGCGTATTCACAAGCGGCTCAACAGGGCTTTGATGCGATGAAAACAAAAAGGTATGTCGAGCTAGATGAGTTTAGTTTGGTCTGCGATTTTCAAGATGAACAAAGTATTCGTCACTGGCTGAAGCAGTATGAGTCGGAAATTAGTGCTGTTGAGTATAGCGAACGCGTTATCATGCATATTGCAATGGACGGACAGTATCAGGACGAGTTTGCGCAGTTTTTAGCAACGCTGAAAGATGCATATTTAGCGAAGCCTACTTCGTCTTAGGCTTAGTGAAATAACTGTAAAATCAGACGTAAGCTAAAATAAGCGATTAGTTATATTTGATTTTCTAAGTTTCTCTAGCGCGCGTTTGTGTTTCATCTTTACCGTGCTCAGGTTCAAATCTACAATTTGAGCAATTTCTTTGAAATCAAGTTCAAATTGAACTCTGAAAACAATGATAGACCTATCAATTGCATTAAGTTGTTTCATCCACTGGTCAAGTGTTGCTGATTCAGCAGAAAGGCTATGTTGTATTTCTATTGAGGGTAAAAGGTCAACTTCTAGTTCTGGCGTTGAAGGGTGTTTAGAAACAGCTCTGATTTTATCAACAGATTCGTTAAAAGTGAGTCGGTAAATCCAGGTTTTAAAGCTTGATCGATTTTCGAAGTTCTTAAGGTTTACGAAGGCCTTGAGCATCACATCATGTACAACTTCTTCTGCATCAGAATTGTTTCTTAAATAACGTAAGGCGATGCTATGAAGTTGCTTTTGATAACGCCGCATTAGCTCTTCATAAGCAAAAGTCACATAAGGCAATTGTCTTTGTGCAAGCGTAACAAGCTCTAACTCGTCTAATTCTTTGATGCGAGTTAGAGTGTCTTTAATAGGTGTATGCTTAGACACGATAAATATAAATGTATTTAGTTATTTCGTGTTTAATCAGACCAGGGCTTATAAACGAAGGTACTGTTGGTGAGTTTGGTATTGGGAATAGCTAAGCGTTCACCTTCAGAGTTCTCAATAATAGTATTAATCACGCTTACTTCTACGATGTGACCAGAAAAACCTTCAAAGGTAATTTCATCACCCGGATTCAATAGGTCACGGTTGTAAATGCCAGAAACAATATGAGTGGTTAAAGAGCGCGTGCCTAAGCCAAGTGAAATGGCAATGGCAACGCCAATACTAGCAAGCAGTATGTAAATAGCGATATTTAGGAACTCAATTTCAAGTTCAAGTTGTGAAGTCGCTAATGAGAAGGTGGTGATAAGCACGAGTAATTGAATTGCACGAGATAGAGCTTGCGCATAGTCCATGCCTAAATTCTTTACGGCTGATTCTGTATTGCGCTTTAATAGTTCAGCAACGAATAAGCCGATGATGGCTATAATAATTGCGCCGATTACTTTTGGTAAGTAGAGAATAAACTCATTAAGGATGGACGTGATCCGGTCTAAACCAAGGGTCTCTGCTCCAGTTAATAGAATGATGAGAGCAAAAAATACATAAGTAATATGGGCCGCTATTTGATGCCCTTCAATGTCGAAGCCAGCGCTATTTAGTGCGCGACTTAGACCGACTTTATCGCATAGCTTGTTAAACCCTAAGCGATGAATAATTTTACCTATCGAGCTTGAAATAAGTTTAGCGAGATATAGGCCAATAATAACGATCAAAATAGTTAGTAATAAGTTTGGAGCAAAGCCCATTACTTTTGACCAGAAACTACTCATTGCATTCAGTAGTGTTTGACTCCAAATATCTATATTCATGGTATTAACCTATTTATTTCGTGTTGTTTAAATTCGATTTATGAATAGCATCTATTTTGCTTGAATGCTTTCGCTTATGTACTTCGGTGTAAACTGAGGCACCAAAGCCTGCAAACAAAACCCAAACCCAGCCGGTAAATAAAGTCAAAATATCTCTAGATGCGTTTTTGGATTTAGCCGCTTTTAGTGCTTTATGAAGCGAGTGCTCAGGGTTATAGGTTCCACTAGTATCTTCAAAATACTTCTTTAGATGTAAGGCTTGATCATCATTTTGATTAGACATAAGGGTTCCCCTGAGCAACGCTTATCATATTAGTTAGACAAATTAGACTTTGAATTCTTGATCAAGATTTCAACACGTCTATTAGATGCTCTACCATCATCCGTTTCATTAGATGCAACAGGGCGGGATTCACCGAAGCCTTTATGTTCAATTTTAGTCGGATTGATTCCGCCAACCTGAGCTAAGAATTGAGCCACTTTTTCAGCTCTTTGTTGAGACAATGACATATTCTTAGCGTCACTTCCGGTGCTATCCGTGTGGCCTGACACGACGATATTTGCATTCTCAAATTTAGCTATTGCTTGAGTGATTTTATTTAACAAGGCAAAGTTAGAAGAGTCGATTTCACTATTACCTGATTTAAATGTGAAGCCGTGCGCCCGAATTAGGACATCATCAACTTGGCGATAAACTTCAGCTTCAGACTCGTCAAACAATTGTTGAACTTGTGAAAACTTGTTCGCAATGGCTTGCTGTCTTCGTTGTTCTTTTTCTTGTGCAATTCTTAAGGCTTCAATTTGTTGATCTTTTTCTTTTGTTAAGGCTAACGATTTACTTCTTAGGTCGTCTGCTTCTGCCTTCAGGTTTTCTTTTGTGTTGGCTAATTGATTATTTGCCGCTGTTAAATCTTGAGATAGTTTAGCAACAGTATTGTTAAGTCCCTTAGCGCTTGAAGCAAGCATTGTAATGACGACTTTGTTTGGTTTGTCGTAAAGGCCAACTTGATTCAACGGCAGCGCGATTTTATCAAGCTGGCTCTGGTACCATAAGATTTTATCTTCTTCAGAATAATCCGATGTTTTAAAGTTTTTCAGCATATCATCTATCTGTTTTGCACGATTAAGGTGCCAAAGAGATTTTTGTGCATGATTGCCTGCTTTTATAGTGTCATTCCTATCAATATTTAAAGTACTGATGGCAAGGTCTAACTCTTCGGTTGCTAGTTTGAATGTTTTAGGTGCAACGTCATCAAGATCATCATCTTTAGCTTGTGCTAATTCTTTTTTAACTTGTTCAAGGACATTACTTTTAACCGCTTTCAATTCTAAGGCAGCGTATTTTTGAATTAATTCACTACGACCAGCTTTAGCCGCATCAAACTCTTTGTTTTCAAACTGAGTGGTTAACTTTAACAATAACTCTTCTGCTTCTTGAAAACTGACATTTTGTTTGGTATCGCCATATGCATTTATTGTGCGTTGGCGTTGCGCTAACACATCTTCAAAAACATCTTTTGCTTTTTCACTATTATTTGTACCGACATCCAAGCTAGCTAAGCCTTGTGAAGCGATTTTCTGAGTATCAGTACTGCCTTTTTGCGCTGACTTATGGGCTTTTGCAAGCGCATTTGTTGCTTCCATATATGCTTTTGGAGAAAGTATTTTCAGATTGTTTTGGTTTGCTTCATCAACTTGTTGTTGGAGTTTCGCCAGAGAAGGGTATGCCTGATAAGCCTCATCTTGTGAAAGTGATTTGTTGTTTGCACAACCTACAGCGATGGCCGATGCTAGAATAATAGGAATTATTTTTGGTTTAATTTTCATGAGTATGTACCTTCATTGTGGAAGTGACGTGTTTCTTTTTATTAGGAACGACTAGTTAGACGCAGGTAAACAGCATTTGGTCACAACTAAATTTAGTGTGACACAATTCTTTTTAAGAAGTTTTAAAGATAATAACTTTTTTAAGTTTGTTTTTGATGAGAGTGAAGTTCTACTGGCGTTAATGAAAAGGTTTCGAAAGGCATATCTATGTTGCCAGAACGTAAGGCTTCAAAGAGCTCCTCTCTTAGAGAAAAACGAGTAGGTATATGCGCTCTTTCATCATTTATCCAAACCTGTAGTTGCATAGCAACGTTATAGTCATTTAGCTCAGTTACTACAACGACCGGTGGTGGGATTATCATTAGGCTTGGGTTTTCTTTGCAGATTGATAAAGCGATTTCTCTAACGTTAGATAAATTCTCTGTGACAGCAACGGTAAAAGAAATATCGAGTCGCAAATGAGGGCTGTTTGTATAAGACGCTACAGGCTTATTGACGACTTCGCTATTTGGAATCGCGACCATGCGTCCATCCATCGTAACCACTCTTGTTGAACGCATAGTGATAGACTCAACTCGTCCGTATGCATCCCCTATTTCAATTAGGTCGCCAATGGTGAAGGGCCTATCCCATAGAATAAAAAAACCAGAGATCATGTTTGATAGCGCATCTTTAGCCGCGAAACCAATTGTGAGGCCTGCAACACCAAGGCTTGCAATCAATGCGGTAATATCGACGCCAACTTGACCAAGGGCAGATACAACGCCGACAGAAAGCAACACGATTTTTTGTATAGATTGAATAAGAGCAACAATGGTTGAATCTATATTTGCTCGTTTTGAGAATATTTCAATGGCATGCTTTAGTATCCGATAGCTTGCCCAGAATAAAATCATTACAGTAATGGCAGCGATCAACTTAGGAGCCCAGCCTAGGAATATAGCGATTGTATTATTGATATCAAAAATTTCCTGGAGTTTAAGCCAAGGTGATTCAGATGTCGTGTCGGCCATGTTATTTGTGGTTCCGCAGATTAAGGTTATTAATAATACTGTGTTTAATAATAAATAAATATTGAGTTATTTATTCTAGCCAGAGAAGTTCATTTATATATTTAAAATATGATGAACAAACTAGTTGGTTTTACTGGATGTTTTTTTAGGTCTATGACGGGGCTTCTTCTTGAATGTTCGAGCTTGTTTAACCGATGCAATTCCCTTAAATTCAGCGGCAGACAGTGTATTCATATAATGGATGATTACATTTTTCAATGGCTCCATAAATTCGCTATATCGACAAGTTTGCTCACTTATTTCAGTTAATCTATTTTCCCAATGTGCGGTCATGTCGGGTGTGCTAATTTCTTCAGGTAAGGCGAGAATTAGCGTTTTACCTGCCTGACTTGCTCGAATCTGTTTGCCCTGCCTTTCAAGAAATTGGCGTTTAAACAGCAGTTCAATAATACTTGCTCGGGTCGCTTCAGTCCCTAAACCATCGGTATCTTTAAGTATTTTCTTGATGTTAGGGTCTTTCACAAAGCGAGCTATGCCGGTCATGGCTGCTAATATGGTGGCATCGGTGAAGTGCTTTGGCGCTTGAGTCATTTTGCTTAATAGCTCGCCATATTCGCATAGATAGCTTTCTCCTGCTTTCATCGATTTGAAAGCTTGGTCATTTAGCTTGGATGAGGCTGTTAGGTCTGAATCAGAGTCTGTATTTGACGCGTTCTGTGCTTTTTCGAAAAGTAATTTCCAAGCCTTTGCTAAAGTAATCCTTTCTTTAGCAACAAATAGCCCGCCTGAAATAATAAACTCAGCTTTGGTATCTTGAAATTGCCATGCCTCATAAAACTGTGCCAGATAATGTTTGGCAATTAAGTTGTAAACCTGTTCTTCTACATGGCTCAGGGTCAAGGAGGCAGGATTTTTAGCGGTTGGAATGATCGCATGATGGGCAGCGACTTTAGCATCATTCCAAGCCTTACTTTTAAGGGTGGGGTTGGCTAGTTGGCAAAATTCTGTAAGTGCCTTATTTTTTGATATAGCTGAGATAACTGATGTGGCCTGATGAAAGTGCCCCTTTGGTAAATAACGATTATCTGATCGAGGGTAAGTGATTATTTTATGCCGTTCATAAAGCGTCTGGCAGGTATCCAAAACCACTTTTGCACTAAAACCAAATTGTCTTGCGGCATCAATTTGTAGTGAAGAAAGGTTATAAGGTAATGGTGGCGCTTGTTTTTTGACTAAACGATCTATTTTCTTTAATAGCGCGGGTTGGCCATGAATGCGTTTAACTACATTTTCAGCAAGTGCTTGATTAAGGACTCTCCCCTCTTCATCTAGATAGGGGCTGCAGGCTTCACTCGGCTGCCAGCGGGCGCGAATTTTATGCTTTGCTTGTACTTGAATATGCGCATCCACTTCAAAGTATGCTTTTGGTTCGAACTTCTCTATTTCAATATCACGCCTAACGACTAAACCTAAAATGGGTGTTTGAACTCGACCCACAGAAAGCACGCCATTAAAACCGCTTTTTTGTCCATTGAGCGTACAGCAGCGTGTCATGTTTATGCCGTAAAGCCAATCGGCACGCGAACGCGCAAGAGCTGAAACAGAGAGTGGCATAAAATCAGAATTAGCTTTCAAATTAGCTAGCGCGGTTTTCACCGCAGGCTGATTCAAGTCACTAATCAAACAGCGTTTAAGCGTGCTTTTAACTGAGGCCTTAATTCCCACATGGTGAATCACTTCATCTACCAATAGCTGACCTTCACGGTCTGGGTCACCGCAATGAACAATCTCTGATGCCTGCTTAATTAATTTTTTCAGAATCGTAAATTGTTTGCGTGTTTGTTTTTTAGGTATGAGTTTCCAGCCACCATCAAACTGATCGGGCATAATCGGCAAACTATCAATCGCCCATTTTTTCAAAACTGAGTTATAAGCTTCGGGCTCTGCTTGTTCCAAAATATGACCAATACACCAAGACACAACATCACACTTTGCTTTATCAGAATGGCCCACATACACACAACCATCCATTTTATGATGTGGCTTTGGCAACACCTCGATAATAGCTCTCGCTAAGCTTGGTTTTTCGGCGATATATAGTTTCATAGGTATCGGCTGATTTTGTTGTTAGGTACTTACTGTGCTTGGATGTATAGTCACGCAAGCTTTGTATGTGCAAACTGAAAAGTACTGTATATCCAAACAGATGACAAGTTTTCTCCTCAAAAAAATAAGCGAAATCGGTGGGCTCATGGATTTTCAATTTTTTAGAAATGATTATAACGAGCCAGAGGCTATTTTCTCTGGTGGGCACCTAGCACTTGGACATTTTCTAACAACTGAGTTGGTTGGCGAAGTTTACAAAATAAATGACATTCGTAGTGCCATCGCCCGTCTTGAAAAGTATCAGATAGAGTCTTTCGAGTGGGTTGGTAAACAATATAAACTGGTAATTGAGCAGGGCGATGTCTGTATTACCGCTTTGGTGCTAGATCATGACTTTGATGATGAGTTACCTGAATCGACTCAGTTGTACGATGACGAACAGAAAAGTGAGTGTGGTTTGTCAGACTTTAGCGCTGTGATTGATCAGTGGTTGGTGTTTTGTGGCGAGTAATATAGTTCACCCCATAAGCAAAAAGTAATACTTCTGCTTATGAGGCTACGACGATAAAACCTATATTGATTCAGCAACAGCTCGGAAAAAGGCGACAGCCTCGGTGGCAGACTCAAAATCATTTTCAGCGAACTCAATATGTGCAGAGTTTTTAACAATTACCACGCCAGATTTTTGATTGACGTAGATATACTGTCCATAAATGCCTAATGCTAAAAACTCTTGGTCTGACTCCTCAGGAATCCACCACTGATACCCATATCCAAGATTAAGTTTGGCCGATTCTCGTTTACCAGGAATTAAATGTGGCGCATCAGGCGTTATAGATGCTTGTACCCAATCACGAGGAACGACCTGCTCTCCTTTCCAATTGCCATTATTCAGATATAACTGGCCGAAACGGGCGAAGTCTCTCGTTCTAAGGTTCATTCCGCCTAGCACCATCGGTTCATTTTTATTGTCAACAATATAGTAAACACTCGACTCTGGCTGAATCTTCGACCATAGCTTTTCATTGAAATAATCTACAATTGAACGGCCTGTCGCAGCACGAATGACCATACCAAGTACGTGGGTATCTATGCTCACGTAATGAAGGTAGGTTCCTGGTGTTTTATCTCGAACTAAGGTGGCCGCAAATTCGTCAAAAGAACCGCCGAGCGCAAAGGTTCGCCCAAAGCGATTTATATCTGAATCGAAATCATAGTAGTCTTCATTGAAATGTACGCCACTCGACATCTGTAAGACATCTTTGATTCGAACACCGTCATAACCCGTATTTATTAACTCAGGAACGTAATTGGTCACAGGCTCTTCAATACTTTTTATGGTGCCTTCATGAACAGCAATACCAAAGAGTGCAGATAGGAATGACTTGGCTGTTGACCAAGATATTCTATAGTCTTTACCAGTTGTGCCTTGAAAATAGCTTTCATAGGTAATGGTATTGCCTTTAACAACTAATAAGGCGGTTGTGCTTGTTTTGTCTAAGAAGTCAGGAACACTTCGGTCATTATTTTTATATTTATAATGAGAGGGTAATGGTTTTAACTCTTGATCGAATGTCGAAGCGTCTGTTGTTGCTTCAATCTCAGTGCTTGGAAATAGTGAAGCCATGTTTGAAAAGTTATCAACAATCAGCTCTTTATCAAATAGCGTCATTGCGTAATAAAGACGCTTAAGGTTTTCAGCTTTTACAGCGACGATAACAATTAAAATAACTAAAACCACAAATATCGATATTTTAAACTTTTTCATCAAACATAAGCCTTTATTATCAAATTTTAACCGACTATAAATCAATTATTGACTGGCAACAAAGTTTATTCAGATGTGGTGTTTTTAAATATTCCCTCTGCTTCTCGTACAGTTCCTGCCATCATTTTTAGCTTGGTACAAAGCATTATCAGCTAATTCAATAAGTAAGTTAGGTGTTTTGTTGGTGTTAGGGATAAAACTCGAGACACCCAGACTTGCAGTGACTGAAATGGTTTCCCCTGAAAACTTGACCTGTAAACTCTCTATCTGGTGGCGAATGCGCTCAGCTGTGATCATTGCACCTTTGAGGTCAGTCTCGGGTAGTATGATGGCTAGTTCTTCGCCGCCGTAACGACAAACTAAATCGGGTGGGCGTTTGACAATGTTATATATGGCGTTGGCTATCGTCTTTAAGCATAAGTCACCTGCTAAATGTCCATGTGTATCATTCACCGACTTAAAGTGATCTAGATCGAGCATAATTAAGGAAATATTTGAATGATTTCGAAATGCTCGACGAAATTCTTTCTCAAGCATGTCGTCAAAATAACGACGATTACGTACACCCGTAACTTGATCCATGGTTGATAGGTCTGATAGCTCATCATTTAATATGTTAACTTTATTTAAGGCCTCTTCAAGGTCTTGTGTGCCTGCTGTTACCTCACTTTCAAGTACTTGGTTTTGTTTTTGCTGTGTCCGAATTAGTTTTTCTTTGATGTAGATAGATTCATTTTCGGCTATAAAACGGCGTTGCATTGCATCATAAAGTCTTTCAGCTAGCGCAAACGATAATAGAATGATTTCTATCGCCGAACCAATTTGTGCAGCAGATTCTGTCACCCAAGTTCTTGGCAAAAAACCAAACTTGTTCATAGCCAAAACAACAACGCCCACAAGAAATACGCTCCATGCCGCAGCAAAGTAAATAGCATATTTGTGCATACTCTTGACGATGACGTAATAACTAATTAACAGAATAGTCAAACAAGTAACGATGGCGAGTCCGGCAGCATAAGGAATCATAGTGTGATAAGGCAAATATACACTGGCTGCACTGATAACTATGCCAATAAACGCGTGGCTATAAAGAAGCTTAGAAAGGCGTGGATAATAGCTTGTTAATTTAAGAAAATGAGAGGAGAAAACAGCTGCTGAAATTACAATAAGCGGCGTTAATACAGCTAAACTTTTCTCATTCCATTCGGGTGAATCTGGCCATATAAACTGATACGAAAACCCAGACAATGATAATTGAGCAAAAGCGAACGTTATGACATAAAGAACATAAAAGCCATAAGCGCTATCACGTAGGCGTAAAAACAGAAAAAAGTTATACAGTACCATGACTAAGGCAATACCATAATAAATGCCATGCTCTACAAAAAGGTATTGATCCCGCTCAAAAAAAGTATTTTCGGACCAAAGCCTAAGAGGTACCTGAATCGCACTGGATGAACGTATTTTTAACAGAATGGTTTGATTCTGATCTGAGGCGGTAACCGGAAATAAGAAGGCGCGGTGTCGAATAGGACGGTTTGAAAAGCTACGCTTATCACCCGTGAGAATAGTCTCAATAATTTTGCCGTCTTGAAGGCGGTAGTAAGAAATATCATCAAGCAGGGCGTAGTTAAGTTCTAGAATACTTTCGTTCTTCTGCGCAGGAAGCGTAAAACGAAACCAGTAAGTATGAGGCGAAAAACCATAGGATGGTGTTTTATAATTACTGCTTTTCCAGATAAGATCTTTTTGATCAAGAATATTATCTACAGTCAGTTGATGTTCAGGATCTATCAGTACCTCGATGTGCTGTCCATTTATCGCAAGAGGTTCTTGAATTTCGGCATAACTAGGGCTAATAAAGGTGCAGATGAGGGCAACTAAGCAGCTAATTCGAAGTCTGAAATTCCAGTTGAATTGGGTGATCACTTTCCCCTCGGCACGATGATATTAAGAGTGGGTCTTTTATTAGTATAGACATAAGTCGTTCTTTTTACCGAGTGCAAGATCGGAATAAATATGTTCTTTAGGCGCTTTAGAGGTATCGTTATTTCTATTAGGCGAAGGAAAACTATTTTATGTTTACATCAAACCTTAAGCCTTTTGCTTTATATTCTTTTAAATGAATACCAAATTTACCGTCGGTAAACACCTCTTTGACTCTCAGTGGTTTTCCATCTTTATCTTTTTGGTCGGTACTTAAGTCTACTACTCGCTCTCGACATAATTTCTTTTCGGCATCTCGCACAATAATCACTTTAGGGCGTAGTTTATTATTTTGCTGGCATGAAAGGATAATGCCAGCTTCACCATTTGTTAGCTCAACAATATGCCCGGGTGGGTAAATACCAATCAGTCGAATAAATGCGCGTACAATTTCTTCATCAAACTGCTCACCGCGGCAGTCATATAGAATACGCAATGCCTCAAGGGTCGAGCGGGCATCACTATAAACCCTATCGCTAGTAATGGCGTCAAAGGCATCAACAACACCAACAATCTTCGCAAAATAAGGGATTTTGTCAGCCTTGATTCCTCTAGGGTAGCCCTTACCGTTCATTTGCTCATGATGGTTATAGGCAACATCGACAGTAATTGGCGGTGCGTCTGATTTAGACATCAGTAGTTGCCGACCAAGTGTGGCATGGGTTTTGATGATTTCGTATTCTTCTTTATTCAGAGAGCCTTCTTTATTGAGCACTTCGATGGGGATATTGATTTTACCTACATCATGAAGCATTCCCGCCATGCCCAATTCTTCTAATTCACGCTCCATTAAACCAAGCTCTTGGCCCAATGCAATGGAGACAACACCCACTCGCATGCTGTGTTCAGCGGTGTAATCATCTTTGTTCTTGATTTGGGTAAACCACATCATGGCATTAGGATTGTTAATCACACTAGTGACACAATTTCTAACTGCAGTTCTAATTTCACCGGTATTGATTTCTTGTGAAAACCTTAGGTTATTAAGTGCGTTATCCACACTGTTTTTAGCAAAATCATAATGTGTAGCGGCTACAGCTAATTCTTGCTCTATTGGAACCTTATAGATTCTCCTAGTGGTGGAGCCGCCTTTTTGATTTTGTTTTTTTGTGTAGGCAACCGTAGTTTGGGTTACGTCAATAAAAACAAATCGACAATATTCTTGAAGTTGCTTGATTTCTTCAGAGCTACTAATTAAAAAGCCCTGAAATAAAAATGGTGTTTCTGACCAAGGTCTATCCAATTCTACGACATACATGCCAATGCAAAGTTCATCAACAGACAGCTTCTCTCTAACCAGCTTTTTGTTGATGTTTACATGATTGTAGTTGTGCTCACCGATCATAAAAGGTGTCCTGATTATTTACCTACCAGTAAAGATAGCAGAATATTAAATATAGGCAGTATAGCTTTGGTATTATTATGTGAATGCGCCACAATAGAAGCAGTCTAGTTATCAATCGAACTCTGATGCCAAGACCTTGATACAAATCAATGCTAAAAATGCTTGTCTATATAGAATGAATAGAAACGGTGTTAAGGTAACTTACATTCTAAAAAGGCGTTTCTATGATGGATCTAAAAGAAAAATTAATTTCTTTAAAAACAGAATTAAGTGCGCGTGTTGAAAAAATCGATACAGACTTGTCTGATCGAAAAACAAGTCATAAGTTTTCAGAACAGTCCGTTGATCAGCAAAATGACGGTGTCTTATATAGCTTGAAAAGTGAAGCAGAAGAAGAGCTAGAGCAAATAGAAAATGCCTTGTTAAAGATTGAGCGAAATCTCTATGGCAAATGTGAGACTTGCCATAGTGAAATTTCTAATGAACGCTTAGAAGCGCTTCCGTTCACCACTTTTTGTAAAAGCTGTGCAATTTAAGTTAGGTTTCTAGTCTGACTTATGACCATTGATAAGGGAATTGTTTCAGTTGTTGAAGGCTTTTGGTTAATGAGCCTTCTTCTACATTTTTTTCTTTCCCCCACTGATCAAAAAAGACTAGATCTTCAATAGGCGTTCTATTTAGCCAGCCTGCTGTTTGCAAGTCGGGCTCTGAATTGAAATGAGAAACATAGCCGACACATAAGTAAGCGATCGGAACAATTTCTGCTGGGATGTTCAAGGCTGCACGTAAGTCATCTTGCTCGATTATGCTCACCCAGCCCACACCTAAACCTTCTGCTCTGGCCGCGAGCCAAAAATTTTGTACCGCACACACCGTACTGAATAGATCCATTTCTTTATTTGTTGTTCTACCTAATACGATAGACCCTGTTCGTGAACGATCACAGGTGATACAAATATTAATAGGAGATTCTAAAATACCCTCTAGCTTTAGCTTTCGGTATAGTTTGCTTTTCTCTGGCTCGAACATATCTGCGGCAACATCATTGGCTTTTTTAAAACCCTTATGTACAGCAGCTTTGACGGCTTGGTCTTTAATGACAAGAAAATTCCAGGGCTGCATGAACCCAACAGAGGGTGCGTGATGAGCTGCGTATAAAACACGGCTAAGAACATCATCGGGAATGGCATCTGTTTTGAATTGGCTGCGAACATCTCGGCGGTTAAAAATTGTTTTATAGAGCCCGTCTCGTTCCGACTCATTAAAATAGTGCGAGTTTTGTTGCTTGAGTGGCGGCTGTTCCACTTTATTCCCCTTCATGGAAAAATTCATCGCACTTTGTCAAAGCGTTAACATCGTGTCAATTTTAAATCTCACAAAACAAGCTAAATAGGCTTGAATACAAAAAGTTGAATGACATCGCTCATGCCACCGTTTATCATTTGCAGCTTATTTTCAGTCATGTCCCGCTATTGAAGGCTAAATATTGACCTATGCTTTACACTATTAAGGGGACAGGTGATTAAACAGTCTATTAATCGGGTTGATACGCATATTATTTTCTTGAGATTATTTGCTCTTAAATCAAAAAAACTATCTTATATCTTTTGGTTAGTAACTGCCTGCTCAATGCCTATTTTGGCGGAAACTGCTAATGAAAAAGAGCCAGTGCTGCCCCATAGCTTAGTCTTATGCAAGCAAGCGAGCCTGCCTGAAGAGTCTTCGTTTGTTGCTTTGCCTACGCCAGCCCTTATTTCTGAAGAAGATCAAAAGACCTTGTCTGAAGGTGGTATGCTGCTGCACGCCAAAGATGTTAATTATGTGCCAGAAGAGAAGTTAGAATTGCTTGGTGAAGTTGAAGTACAGCATGGCCCTTACCACGCTTACAGTGACAAGGCGATTATTGATCAATTAAGTCAAAAAGCAGAATTAACAGGAAACATTACCTTAGGCAGTAACGAGCTGACTTTGAAAGGTAGTTCGGCGACCATAAATGCGACCAATGATGAAGTGAGGCTTGAAGATGCGACCTTTATTAATAAACGTACCGGCGTCAATGGTGAAGCAAAAAGCTTAAGCAGGCCGGATGAAAATACTTTAATCATTCACGAAGGCTTATTCTCGAGTTGCCCACCAGAGAGTCGTGACTGGGCCTTTGCCTCGAACAAAATTACGCTTAACAGAGAGGAAGGCTTTGGTCAGGCCAGACATACTCGTTTTCTAATTAAAGATACGCCTGTTCTGTATATTCCATGGTTTTCTTTTCCTATTGATGACCGCAGAAAATCTGGTTTGTTATATCCAACCATCGGCAGCTCGAACACCGGAAGTGGCTTATTTCTATCAACACCTTACTATCTAAACTTGGCCGAGAATTATGATGCTACCATTACGCCAAGCTATATTGGTGGGCGCGGCATCCATTATGATATTGAAGGCCGACATAAAAGCACCTATACCGATAGCGTACTGATGCTCGGATATATAGATAAAGATGATTATTACGATAATGAGCAGATACTATTAAACAGTTCAAGTGATGCTACTCGATGGGGCCTCAGTTTTGATCAAGATATTCACCCCTTCGCAGATGGTTGGTCTGGGCAGTTAAAGTTTAGTGAGGTCAGTGATAATAATTATTTAGAAGATTTAAACCAAGGCTTGAATATTGACCTGACTGATAATTTAGACCGTCGCGCAGAATTTTCTTATGACCGCGAAGATTGGCGTTTCTCTTTTCTATTACAAGAATATAAAAGTATCGATGAACAGCTTTTGCCTAGTGAACAAGCTTATCAACGCTTACCTGAAATGTATTTTGAAGCTGGACAGGTTTATAAGCGTTTCCAGTTTGATTGGGCTAGTCGTTATGTTTACTTCTATCGAGATCGTGATCAATTAGTTGGTGATGAACGAGTATTCGGCTCACGTTTGCGGCACCAGGCAAAATTGTCTTTCCCCTTTAATCTGCCTTGGGGACATTTCAAGCCAGCAGTTATGATTGATCAAACTGACTACGTGCTGCAAGACTATACGCCGGTCGATAATCATATTTCTCGAACAGTGCCTTTTTATGAGTTAGATACCGGCTTATATTTTGATCGTGAAACAACGTTTCAAGGCGGGAGCTTTCGCCAGAGTCTAGAGCCCAGAGCTTATTATGTCTATTCGAGCTTTTTTGATCAGGATGAGCTCCCAAACTTTGATACGACCTTGCCTAGTTTTAATTATCAGCGCTTATTTAATGCCCATCGCTTTAGTGGTGGAGACCGGGTCGGAGATAATAATAGACTGACGCTTGGGATGACTAGCCGCTGGACAGACCTAAGCAGTGGCATCGATAAAGCGGTGATTAGTGTTGGTCAGATTTTTCACTATCGCAACAGAGAAGTAAATATAGATGGTGTCGGTGCTTCAGATAATAGTTCATCACTAGTTGCGTCAGAAATGTTATTGAGGCCAATTGATGGTTTAGAAATTGGCTTATCCGGTCTATGGGATACAGACAAAGGGCAAACACAGGAAGGTAATAGCAGCATCCAGTTTCATAGCAAACGTTACCGTCATGTCATGAACTTTAGTCATCGATATATTCGAGATGAATTAGAGCAAGTCGATAGCTCATTTATCACGCCGCTGTATAAAGAATTAAGTTTAATTGGGCGCTGGCGTTACGATATAGATAACAATCGTACGATTGGTTCACTTGCTGGGTTAGAATATGGCAGTTGCTGTTGGCGAGTGCAGTTTTTAACGCAATCTTATCTTAATAGTAAAGATGAAGTTTTGCATGGTGTTCTATTTCGTTTTCAGTTGAGCGGTATAGGTGGGTTTGGGCAGAGTGTGAGTCGTATGGATAACCAGATTCCAGGCTACGAAGC
>CAXBKC010000010.1:0-20197 GCA_963975615.1 uncultured Oleiphilus sp. | reverse complement strand
TTGCTTGAAACATTTGTTAAGAGGTGTTTGTTCCACAAAAAAGTATAAATACGCTCAACACGCTAGAAGCTTTTTGGATAAAGTGGTAAATTATGCGGCTTCAAAATCGCCACTGAATAATGGAATCAGGAAACATGATCTCGCCGCACTATTGCAACGTCCCCTTTTTTCGTACCTTGGTATTGCTAATACTAACATTCACTAGTGCTGCAAGCTTCTCGATTCAACCATCCCCTCAGCAAATAGAGCAATTTAAGCGGATGTCACCAGCTGAACAATCTAGAATGGCACAACAATTTGGTGTGAATATTCCTAAAACTGGCCAACAAGAAGAAATGGCGCCCGTTGTTGTTCAAACCGAAACTGTCATGGCTCGTGACACAAGTGCAGATCCAGAGGTTAAAGGAAGTGAAGATGCTAACGCAGATGCTTTAGAGATAGAACTAAAGTCGTTTGGTTATGATCTTTTTGCCGGCAACCCAAGCACATTCACGCCAGTTAACGATATCCCTGTTTCATCCGATTATGTTTTAGGTACAGGCGACTCGCTTAAAGTTAACTTATATGGAAAAGAAAGCCAGTTCTTCGAGCTTGTGATCGATCAAGAAGGGCAGGCGCAACTACCAAATTTAGGTCCAATTAGCTTAGCGGGTTTAAGCTTTTCAGAAGCCAAAAAGAAAATAGCAGCCACCATCAATCAAAAAATGATTGGTGTAACAGCTAGTGTCTCTATGGGCCAGCTTAGATCTATTAGGGTATTTGTATTAGGCGAGGCATATATGCCGGGCTCTTATGTCATTAGCCCGCTATCCACTATTACCAATGCCTTAGTCCTAAGTGGTGGTGTTTCCGAGCTTGGCACCCTTCGTAATATTCAATTAAAGCGCAAAGGTAAATTAATTCACTCTTTAGATCTGTATGACCTGTTGCTTAAAGGTGATACAAGTGACGATGCCCAGTTGCAGTCTGGTGATGTGGTATTTATCCCACCTGTTGGTGCAACTGTCGGCATAAAAGGCGAAGTGCGTCGACCTGCATTATACGAGCTTAAAGGGGAAGAGCCAGTTGCTAATTTAATTAGCTATTCAGGCGGTTTGTTATCTTCGGCCTATCCTGAGCTATCTACCTTGCAGCGTATTAATGCAAGTGGTGAGCGAACAATACTTAATGTCGATTTAAAAAATAAGCAACAATCAACTATATCTTTAAAAGATGGTGATATTCTTAATTTACCCAAGATTCTCGAAAAAATAGAAAATGTCGTGAAGGTTTCCGGACATATAGAGAGGCCTGAAACGCTTAACTGGAAAGAAAACCTTCGAATTACTGATGTAGTTCCAAGTATTGCTTATCTGAAGGCAAGGCCGGATTTACACTATGCGCTTATCAAACGCTATTCAAAACCAAATAGAGCCTTAAGTGTACTTTCTTTTAGCTTAGCGGATGCTTTGGCGGCACCTGGGTCAGCTTCGGACCCTCAGCTTGTAGATCAAGACGAAGTGATATTTTTTGGCTTACTGGAAGATAGTCGAACTGAAGAAGTAATAAATATAGTAAGCGAACTTCGAATGCAGGCTAATATTTCCCAGTCTTCCAAAGAAGTAAGTATATCTGGTGATGTGCGTTACCCCGGTGCCTATCCACTCGTTGAAGGCATGAGTGTTGGCGATCTTATTAACGCTGCGGGAGGCTTAACGGAAAAAGCGTTTCAGTTATATGCAGAACTAAATCGGAGTGAGTATTTAGTTGACCAGCAGCGAACGCAGAGCCGTAAAACCTTAGACTTATCAAATGATGTCGCGCTTCAAGAACCCCTTCAATCGCGGGATGTTTTGCAAATAAAAACTATTCCAGAATGGGCAGAAAGCAAAACCGTGACCCTTCAGGGGGAAGTCCGCTTTCCTGGTATTTACGCGATTAATAAAAGCGATACCTTGGCGTCAGTTATTCAGAGAGCGGGCGGTTTAACTGATTATGCATATGCGGCAGGAGCAATGTTTACTCGTGTCTCACTGAAAGAGCAGCAGACAAAGCAGCTCGCTGAAATGCAAGAGCGTTTAGAGTCAGATATCGCTAAAGCAGAGGTCGTGGCTGCGAATCAAACTAGCTTAAATAACAAATCGGCAGATCTAGGTGAAGCGCAAAAACTGCTTGGTAAATTGAAAACAACGCCAGCGACAGGTCGTTTAGTTATTGATTTGGATAAAGTGATTAACCAGAAAGACGATTATGCTATCTCACTTGAAGATGAAGATAGGTTATTCATACCGCGAAAGAAAAACTCAGTCACTATAGTAGGTGAAGTTCAGCTTCCAATCTCTCAGGTATATGAACGTGATATGAGCTATTGGGATTATATAGATCGTAGTGGTGGCCTAAGTAACAAAGCAGATGAAGAGCGTATTTATATTATTAAAGCCAATGGTGGTGTCGAAATACCTAAAGCGTCTAACTGGTTTGCAAGTAACTCTAATCAGCTAGAGCCAGGTGATACTATTGTTGTGCCTCTCGATGCAGATAAAGTTGATGGGGTTATAGTATGGCGTGATATGAGTCAGATATTCTATCAGATTGCTTTGGGTGCTGCGGCTGTGGGTAGTCTTTAGTAGCTAGAGTCTTCTAACTGAAAATATTAGAACTGAGAAAACAACGTGTCAAAAGAAAACCTAACAGATCAAGAAAGAGATAAATTAAACGCAGTCGCAAGTACATCGCCACAGTCTTATACCACTCAAGATGATGAAATAGATTTGCGTGAGCTTGCCAGTGCTATTTGGAAAGGTAAATGGCTAATTATTTGTATAACTGTCATTTTCTCAGTCGCTTCAGTTTTTTATGCCTTATCCATTCCCGATGAATATAAATCAACGGTGTTACTTGCACCTGCCTCATCCTCAGGTGGTTCTGGTTTATCTAAGTTAGCAGGTCAATATGGAAGCTTGGCATCTTTAGCGGGCATTAACTTAGGGGGCGGGGGTGGTGATGATAAAGTCGCCATCGCGATGGAAATAATAAAAACCTGGGGTTTCCAAGAAAGTTTTATAGAACAGAATAACATGCAGGTAGCTTTATTTGCCGCAACGGGTTGGAATCGCGCTAATGATAACCTGATTATTAATCCTGATTTATATAACGAAGCGACTCGTAAATGGGTGCGAGAGTTCGATCCTGCCAAAGGTCAAACAGCAGAGCCAAGTAGTTGGGAGCTTTACAAGAAATTAAAAGACAGGATAAGTGTTAGTCAAGATAAAGCGAGCGGCTTGATCAGCTTAACAGTTGAATATTATTCACCCGAGTTGGCGATGGAGTGGGCGGAGAATCTGGTTAAAAGTATTAATGCCTTCCTTAAAGAAAGAGATAGAGACGAAGCAAAGAAAAGTATTCAATATCTTCAAGAAAAAATACAAGAAACAAATGTTTCGGATATGCAGTCTGTGTTTTATCAATTAATAGAAGAGCAAACCAAGACTTTGATGTTGGCTGAGGTTAGTGATGAGTATGTCTTTAAAACATTAAGTGCTGCTAGAGTTGCTGAAGAAAAGTCAAAGCCGAAACGGGCTTTTATAGTGGTGTTAGCTACTATCTTGGGCGGTATGCTGTCTGTGTTAATAGTACTTGTTCGCTACTTTTCGAATAAAAGTAGTTAAAGGTAATTAAAAGAAACTTGTACCTCGGTGTCTAGTACTAGTTTTCCTAGGCTAATAGCTAGCAAAATATGATAAGGATTTCATTGTTATTGGCTTATTAGGGGTTAAGGTATTCATTTAGTATCATTGTTATATGCTTAACATGCAATAATCAAAAAGAAATTTTATGGAAGTCTTAATGTTTTTTGGTGTTCGCCCTGAAGCATTTAAAGCAGTGGATAAACATATATTGAATGTTGATTGTGTACAGTTTAAATCAAGTGCCCCACGTCTATGTATAGCACAGAATGCTAAAAGGTGTTGGTTGTGATTGCTTTACCAGTTATTTATAAAAAGATACTAGGTGTAACGGGTCTTCAAATTGCTAGTCGTATTATTTCAATCTTAACTAGTATTATTTTAGCAAGGCTTTTGGGACCAAAAGAGTTTGGTATATATGGATTTGTTCTTTCTATAATCGCTATCGCTACTATTCCGGTAGTTGCAGGGCTTCCAGAACTTGTTGTGAGAGAAATTGCGAAGCTAAGAGTTGAAGGGCGAATAATGGAAATAATCGGCCTACTCTCTTGGTCAAAAATGTATGTATGTATGGTCTCTATATTATCATTTTCAGCATGTATGTTTTTTTATGGAAATGGTCAGTTGGGGGAGATTAATCAAGAAGTGATTTGGTTCGTTTTTTTATTAGTGCCTATCAAGGGCTTGTTAGCTAGGCAAGCGTCCGTTTTGAATGGTTTTCAATTTCCACTATTAGCGGCATTACCTTCAGTTTTCATAGCGCCGTTAATTTTTTTATTGTTATTATTGTTTTTAATGTATTTTGTCTACCCTGTTACGCCCAATTCAGCTTTAACGCTACAGTTGCTTTCATTTTCAATCTCGTTGTTACTCGGTATGTTTTTTATTTCAGAGAAAGTTTATAAAAACACACTTAACTCTAGTTTTTCTAAGCCTATTTACCACTTTAAATGGTGGCATAAGTCACTTCTGCCATTTAGTTTGATGGTAATAATAACAACGATGAATGGTGAACTGGCAAGTGTTTTTTTAGGGGTTCAAGGGGAGCATGAAGCTGTAGGTTATTTTAGAATGTCGTTGCAAGCAACAGTATTAATGGTTATAGGTTTGCAGGGGGTTAATTCTGTTATTAGCCCGCATATTGCTAGGCTTTTTAAACAGGGCGAAATGACTCAAGCGCAGGTATTATTGAGTAAAAGCACTTTTATAAGTGTTATAGTTGCATTACCAGTATTTATTCTTCTTATCTTTAAAGCGGAAACTGTAATTTTGTTTGTTTTTGGTTCAGATTATTTAAGTGCAGTTATTCCCATGAAAATACTGTGTGTAGGGCAGTCCGTAAATGTTCTTATGGGGTCTGTGGGGTTAGTACTTAATATGACTGGTAATGAGAAAAAAGCACTTAAAGCTTTATTTATTTCGTTGATTGTTAATGTAGTGCTTCTTATATTGCTGACACCTGTATACAAAGATCTGGGTGCGGCGGTTTCTGTTTCCATTAGTGTTGCATTGTGGAATGTTTTGATGGCTATTAATGCATATAAATTAACAGGCCTTAAAACTTGGCTTATCATAAGATATAAGGGCCAATGATGATTTATTTACATCTTGGTTTGCATAAAACGGCTACTACTTCCCTTCAAAGCTCTATTTACCCGAATTTGAAGGGAGTGAAATACTTAGGGCGATCTTTTGAAAATATAAAAGATTCAGATGAATTTTATATTAAATTATGCACATATTGCTTCTCTAGCGAGGATGACTCTAATTTAGAATTAGCTCTTCACCAAGAGCTATTTGAGTTGGAACTAAAATATGGGAATGTATTGATATCAGAAGAATGGTTTACTGCTGACTATTCTGGGTTTTATCAATTTTCAGGGGCTAGTTGGCAAGTTAAACTGAGGAAGTTGTCGAAAATAGTTGCGGGCTTAAATTTTTCTGTTTTGATCTCAATTAGAAATCCACTTCTAGCCGCATACTCACAATATTGTGAGTTTCATTCTGTACATATTCAAAAAAAATATTCTGACTTTAAGGCGTATATTAATTATTCGAACGATATAAAAATTTATAATTATATTGAGTTTGATAGTTATTTGAGTGAAATGTTTGGCAAAGTAGCTTACCTATCATTTGATATGATAAAGGATGGTAGGTACCGTCAGTTTTTAAGTGAATTCTTTTCTCAGGGCAGTTTACAGATAATTAAGCACGAGAATCAGAGGAAAGAAGTGGCTAAAGGAAAAGTCATCAACCGCTCAAACTTTTATTGGGACAAAATAAGACTGCTAGTCTCTAAAAAACTAAAAGCAAAAATCAGTAAGAGCGTACTAATTGTGAAGTTGAACGATTGGATAACTAAAGTTTTAATGAATAAAACTCTTCTTAAGGAATTGACTGAAAGTGATCGAAAGGAATTTCAAAATAAATATGAAAGTTCATTTTATTTTTACAAAGAAATTGACAGCTCTATGGCACCTTTACCTTTTTCTGAGTAAAGAAGATACAGTCTTTATTGCTATGAAAAACCAAAATGAGTTCTTATCGTTGTATTAGGAACGATAAGAAGGGGGGGCTGTCGTTTTTAGTGGTTTTTTAACAATACTTTAAGTGTATAAGTGACTGAAGATATTTAAAACACTAATCAAATATCACGTATCAATAAAATTTGGGGAAATTCATGAGTTCTAAAAGAATTCTTGTAACTGGAGGTGCAGGGTTTATTGGTTCTGCTGTAATTAGGCATATAATTGAAAATACTAATGATACAGTTGTTAATGTTGATAAATTGACTTATGCAGGTAACCTTGAATCCCTTACTTCAATAGCTTCTAATAAGCGCTATTTTTTCGAACAGGTGGATATATGCGACCGGTTAGCGATGAGGCGCTTGCTAACTAAATATAAGCCCTGTGTGATTATGCACTTAGCCGCCGAGAGTCATGTAGATCGCTCAATAGACGGCCCTTCAGATTTTATCGAAACGAATATTCTTGGAACATTCGTATTGTTGGAGGCTGCTCGAGAATATTGGAATAATCTTGATGAAAAGGAACAAGCTTTGTTTCGATTTCACCATATCTCAACTGATGAGGTTTTTGGGGACTTAGAAGGAACTAATGACCTGTTTACTGAAAAATCTTCTTATAATCCTAGCTCACCTTATTCTGCATCAAAAGCAGCAAGTGACCATTTAGTGAGGGCTTGGTTAAGAACCTATGGCTTACCCACTATTGTAACTAATTGCTCGAATAATTACGGGCCTTACCATTTCCCTGAAAAGTTAATTCCCTTAACGATTATAAATGCCATTTCAGGGAAAAAGCTGCCAATTTACGGAAATGGAAAGCAGGTTCGTGACTGGTTATATGTTGAAGACCATGCGAATGCTCTTTATTTGGTTGCTACCAAAGGTGATATTGGTGGTAACTATAACGTGGGAGGGCATAATGAAAAAACAAACATTGAGGTAGTCACAACCATTTGTGGGATTTTAGATGAGTTAGTGCCAGTAAATACAAATACCAATTTTAGAAATTCTAATTCTACAAATATATCTAAAACTCAAATTGTTAGTTATTCTGAGTTAATTACTTTTGTAGATGATCGTCCAGGTCATGATGTTCGTTATGCAATCGATGCTTCAGAAATTGAACGTAAGTTAGGGTGGACCCCTCAAGAAACATTTAGTACTGGTATTCGAAAAACTGTTGAGTGGTATTTAAAAAATGAAACATGGTGGAGGCGTGTATTGGATGGCTCCTATAACAGTGAAAGATTGGGTTTAGGGAGAGGTAAATAGATGAAGGGGATTGTTTTAGCGGGTGGTTCTGGAAGTAGGTTACACCCAATCACCCTAGGGGTATCGAAGCAGTTACTACCAATATATGATAAACCAATGATCTATTATCCCTTATCCGTTCTTATGCTTGCGGGTATTAGAGAAATATTGATTATTACTGCTCCTGAAGATATGGCTGGCTTTCAGCGATTACTTGGCGGAGGGGAGCAATTTGGTATTAATATACATTACAAAATACAGCCATCGCCAGATGGTTTGGCGCAAGCATTTATTTTGGGTGAGGAGTTTATAGCTGGTGACTCCGTGTGTTTGGTTCTAGGTGATAATATATTTTATGGGCCTGGCCTTACTCCTCTGCTTGAGCGGTCTGCAAAGAAAACAGAAGGTGCGACAGTATTTGGATATCAAGTTAAGGATCCGGCTAGGTTTGGTGTTGTTGAATTTGATGAGAATTTTAAAGCAGTTTCCGTTGAGGAAAAACCTAAAATACCAAAATCTAACTTCGCAGTTACTGGTTTATATTTTTATGATAATCATGTTGTTGATATCGCAAAGAAAATTACTCCTTCTGAAAGGGGGGAGCTGGAAATAACATGCATTAACTCTGCTTATTTGGACAAAGGTTTACTTGACGTAGAATTGTTACGTCGTGGGTTTGCTTGGCTAGATACAGGCACTCACGAGAGCATGCTTGAAGCCTCAAATTTTGTTGAGACTGTAGAGAAAAGACAGGGTTATAAAATTGCCTGTTTAGAAGAAATTGCTCTAAACAAAGGGTGGATTGACTATAAACAGGTTCAAGATATTGCAATTAGGATGTCAAAAAATGGCTATGGAGATTACTTGCAAAGTATATTGAGGGATAAAGGGAGCTTATAGTTTATTTTTTGCAATCTGATCTTGGTGTTAATTCATGATTTTCGGCGTATTAGTTGAAAGTGGAGTCGTGTACATAATGTTGTATTTTATATACGCTTTTATTTTTTATAAGGCATGACTCATGGCTAATATTCTCCATGTTGCGCACTCAAGTCAATTTATTTCCCAATACCTTGTTTTCATAAAAGGGAATTTTGACTTTGATCAGCATGAGTTTTTCATTATAGGTGACTCACTACCTGAAGAATTCCTATCGGCTAAAAATGTGAGACTTGTTGAACGCAAAGTACTTACGCACATTAAACTATTTAGTCTTTTAATAGTGAAAATGTGTCTAGCAAAAAAAATTATTCTTCATGGTCTTTTTAATCCCCGTATAATTTTACTATTGACACTTATGCCTTGGGTTTTGTCCAAATGCCATTGGATTATTTGGGGGGGGGATCTTTACGTGTATGAAACACAGAAAACTTTAAGTGATAATATTAAAGAGTTTTTTCGTCGTATAGTAATTAAGCGAATTGGTTATCTAGTTACGTATATTAAAGGTGACTATTATCTTGCTAAAAAATGGTATTCTGCAAAAGGTATACTGTTAGATAATCTGATGTATCCTAGCAATATTTTTAAAGCTCAAACTTCTTATAATGAGGTTTCCACTGTTGTTACTTTGCAGGTAGGGAACTCTGCAGATCCAAATAATCAGCACTTAGAGATATTTAACAAATTAAAACCGTTTTATAATGCCTTCGATAAACTTTATGTACCATTGTCATATGGTAACTCTGAATATACTCAGAATGTAATAAAAGAGGGTTGTAATATATTTTCCAAAAAATTTATTCCTCTTACCTTGCATCTACCATACGATGAATATGTTGCATTACAACATAGTGTAGATATTGCAATATTTAATCATAAGCGCCAACAAGCAATGGGGAACTGTATAACTTTATTAGGTTTGGGTAAAAAAGTTTATATTAGGGCCGATGTGACGCAGTGGCTTTTTTTTAGAGAGATAGGTGTGTGTGTTCATGATATAAAATCTCTTGAATTAACGCCTCAATCAAAAGTTGATACAGAAAATAATCAAAAACTAGTGAAAAGATATTTTTCATATGAGCGATATATAGAGCAATGTAAGTTGCTTTTTAGCTAGATTTCTTCCATTTTAAGTATAAATAGCACTAAGGGTTTACTAGATAATGTATAGAATATGCGCCCAGGGTTTAAAAGGGCTTAAGGTTGTTGAAGGAGTTTTTAATGCGCTTAATGACAATGAAAAGCTAGTAGTTGTAATTGGAAAGGATAGCAATGTTATAAATGATTATTCCAGGGAAATTAACGAATTTTGTAAATGCAACAACATTAAAGCAATAAGTTCAATTGTTGAGGCAAAAGATACTTATGAATATACATTTGCAGCTGGTTGGCAAAGGATTATCAGTGATGTTCCTTATGATACAATAATTGTATTCCACGATTCACTTTTACCCAAATATAGAGGTTTTAATCCCCTTGTCACTTCACTTATTAATGGTGATTCAATAATTGGGGTTACAGTATTATTGGCAGAAAAAACTTATGATACCGGACCTATTATCACTCAAGTTAAGAAGCAAATTTCTTATCCTATTACGATAGAAGAAGCTATTAATGTTGTAAGTGAATTGTATTTCAATGCTGCTAAAGATCTTGTCTTCATGATTGAGGGAAATAATCTTCGTTTTGTTAAACAAGTCGAAGAAGATGCCACATACAGCTTGTGGAGGGACAGCAAAGACTACAGTATTGATTGGTCGAAGAGCTCAAAAGAAATTGAAAGGTTTGTTGATGCAGTTGGCTTTCCTTATGATGGCGCTAAAACTTACGTAGATAATACGGCTTATACAATAGAAAAAGTTACAGTGCTTCAGGATTTGCTAGTTGAAAACAGAGATGTTGGTAAAATTATTTTTTTCGAAAATGAAATGCCTGTGGTCGTTTGTGGTGAAGGTTTAATGAGAATCGATATAATTAAAAATCAGACGGGACAGTTGATACAGAAATTCAATTTTAGAACAAGGTTTGTTCATGATTCCCTTTAATAAGCCCCATATTACGACGAAAGCGAAAGAGTTTATTTTTGAGGCATTAGATAATGCCCAGTTATCGGGAGATGGCCCGTTTACGAAAAAATGCCATACCTTCTTTGAAAATAGATATGGTATGAAAAAAGCTCTTTTGACTACCTCTTGCACTGATGCACTAGAAATGGCGGCAATTTTGCTTGATATCAAAGAGGGCGATGAAGTCATTGCTCCTTCATATACATTCGTATCAACAGTGAATGCCTTTGTATTAAGAGGAGCAATAATTAAATTTGCAGATTCTTATCATGACAATCCCAACATAGACCCTGAGCAGATCAGAGCTATGATTACAAAAAAAACAAAAGCCATTGTTGTTGTTCATTATGCTGGAATAGCTTGTGATATGGATCGTATTTTGGAGATAGCTGGTGGTATACCTGTGGTTGAGGATGCAGCCCAGGCAATCGATTCATACTATAAAGGAAGAGCATTAGGGACTATAGGTACATTTGGTACGTTTTCATTTCATGAAACTAAAAATATTGTTTGTGGTGAGGGGGGGCTGCTATCTATCAATGATGTACGCTATATTGACCGTGCTGAAATAATTAGAGAGAAGGGGACAAACCGAAGCTCTTTTTTTAGAGGTGAGGTTAATAAGTATGGATGGGTTGATATTGGGTCATCTTTTTTGCCCTCTGAGCTTGTGGCTGCAAAACTTTATTCACAGCTACTTGAAGTCGAATATATTCAGAAAAAGCGAGTGGATATTTGGAATCAGTATCATCATAAGTTGAGAAATTTTTGTTCTCTAAACAATATCTCTATGCCAGTCATACCTAGCTATGCCACTAATAATGCGCATATGTTTTACTTGGTGTGTAGCTCTAATGAACAAAGAACGCAGCTTCTGAAAAAATTAAAAGATCAAGGTGTTCTAGCTACATTTCATTATGTCGCTTTGCATTCGAGTCCTTACTACCAAAGTAAATATAAGGGTGAATCACTTGAAAATTGCGATCGTTTCTCTGACTGCCTTATAAGGCTACCTTTATATGTAGATTTAAATGATAAAGACTTAGAGATTATTATAAAGAGTATCACTGAATGATTTTTTCTTGGGAAAGACAGTCTAGTTAGTTTATTCATAAAGAATATATTAAGTCGACACTTGGTCCAACTCTATTTGTCTATAAACACCAGTTGATAAAACTGTACATAGGAGTCTACGGAATACCTTTCGTAACTGTTGCTTGCTGAGTAACTTTATTTCTAATAAGAGTTTGTGTTAAAAGTTGAAGTTTTTAACACAAACTAAAAAATCAGTTCAAGAGAGTTCTGATGGGCTTTGGGCTTGATGAAGAAAAAATTTTTTATAAATGACTGTTGAGGTTTGTTGGTTTTAAATGAATATACTGTATTTACGATACTCCGGTGAGAGCAATATGACACACTGGCAGCAGGTCAATTTTTTAGATGAGCTAAACAAAATGGGCCACAATGTTCAAATCGTGGATGTCGGTTATTTTGAGCTAACTGATAGCATACTTAACAAATTGAAAGTTTGCTTTGCCTCCTTTAAACCTGCTCTATTTATGACAGCTTGTGATGATAAGGTTCTTAATTCAAGTATCTTCGATGAGATCTATAAAAACTCTACACCTTCGTTACTTATATGTTTTGATAACTTGTCTGTACCATTTAAGCACAAGAAGTGCAGTCAATATTTTGATTTAGTCTGGCTTACCTCTATAGAAACCAAATATCTATTTGACAAGTGGGGCGCGCGAACCATATTTCTTCCGTATGCGGCTAACCCAGATTATTATTTACCTGTAAATGGCGCCGAAAAAAATATCGTTTCTTTTGTCGGTACATGTTACGGCGTTAGAAGAAAAAAAATAGAGACTTTGTTAGATCATGGGATACCAGTAGAGCTGCATGGAGGTAATGACCTAGCTAATGAGCAAGTTAACCCAGCAGCCAATGCAGTAAAGAATTTAAGGTCATCCATCGAAAGAACTTATGACCTTTGTACTTTTCCAATAGGTCGTAAAGCGCTATATGGCGCTCTTATCAAGAGCATATCTCGTGATTCAGGACAATTTAGTAAAGAGTTTGGTTTGTTACTTCAAGCAAGAAAGTCATTGTCCTTCTCCGAGATGTCTGAAATGTATTCAAGAAGTTCAATTTCGCTTGGTGTCAGTGAATTATGGAATACTTATTACTTAAAAGAGCCTGTTCACAAGGTACATCTTAGAAGCTTTGAAATCCCAATGTCTGGAGGCTTGCAGTTAGCATCCAAAACAAATGAAATGTTGTCATATTTTGAAGAGGATAATGAGGCTATTTATTATACGACGAAAGAAGAAATGGTCGATAAGGTTCGGTTCTACTTGAAAGATAATAACTATAAGTTAAGAGAAAAAATAAAACTAAGGGCTAGAAAACGAGCAGAAGAATGTCATACATGGAAACATAGATTTCAGTTTGTTTTTAACGAGTTGCAATTAATATAAAATTCCTACTTATATTCTCCATACTTGAGGTATTAGCGAGTAATACTTCCCTTTAAAAGAGCTATTAGGCTATAAGGTTCTTAACTTTTTATTACCAAGTAAACTTTTATATATTATGCAATACATACTCCTTATCTATGGTTTACTGCTTGTCTCACCTATTGTGGCGTACATCTTTGGTGGTGCTAAGTTTATCGTACTTTTTTTATTACCAATAATTATTCTAATTTTGTTAAAAACAAAAAGAAATATTGAAATAACGTGGTTAATTGCATTATTCATAAGTGTTCTGTTTATATTAGTCCCCACATTTTATTGGCAAGAAGGGCGAATATTTGCAGTAACAATATATTATTTCATTTCCTTAATTCTGGTGGTGATTGTTGTAGAGAAGGAAGTAGTAGGCTTCGTGCATTTGTCGACTTTTGTTTTAATTTTTTTATGCGTAGGAGCATTGCTTTCTTTCTTTTATGCTTTACTAGGGGGAGCTCCACTTTGGGGTTTTCCCAATCCTGATGGTAGAGAAAATTACCTTTATTTGCTTTCATTGACAAACTCTGTTTGGGGTGGATTTATTCGTCCATCTGCTATATATGATGAGCCTGGCGCTTTTAGTTTCTTTATTTGTAGTGTTGTTACCTTAAGGGTGCTTCTTGGTTTTGATAAAAAACTGACGTGGTTTTTAGCTCTATCTGGTCTTATTACTTTCAGTTTAGCGCACATTATTTTCTTTGTTTTTTTTGCGTTATCCCAAAAAGTCAGATTAAAACATATTCTACTTACTGTATTAGTCTGCTTAATTTTTGTTTCTATAGTCATTAATCTAGGTTATTACGATATATTTGAAAGTGTATTTTTAATTAGGTTTGAACTAGATAGCGATGGATCTTTTAGAGGAGATAACCGTTCTTCACTTATGTTCGCAGCTCTAGATTTAATTCGTCAAGATTATTCAGTTCTTCTTTGGGGTTTATCACCAGAGTCTTATCTAAACTCTGAGGAATACTTAACAAAATCAGGATATCCAGATATTGGTTCGAATCCTTTGAGTCCGCTAGTAAGGATGGGTATTTTTTTATCGCTGCCTTATTATATTGTCGTGTCCTTATGTCTTGTATTCCTTCTGAAAGGTCGAAAGTATATGGTCGTGTTTGGGATGGGGCTATTATTGATGCAGCGTGATTATCTATTTGTTGTTTCTTACGGTTTAGTTGTTCTGCTTATTATAAAGTCTGCATTTGGTTTTAATAAGGGAATTACAGTCGGACCTCAAGTAAACTCTGTTTACCCTAGTATTCAAAGTAAGTGCTAATTTATGTTCTAAAAACTATGGTTAAATCGTAAGCTGAACAGGTAGAAAAATATCATTATTGGCTATAAACACAAATGAAAAATATTGTTGGTATATCTAAATCACCTTATATTCTAAAGTTTTAATTATCTGGTATTAGAGGGAGACTGAAAATTATTTAGATTTCTTTCATTTTAAATAAGAGAGTTCTTTGACAAGAGCTTAGTATTGAAAGCATCTTTAGCGTTCATCAACTATAACGTAATGGTAAATTATCCAAAATGAAAAAAATACTTATTATGCAGAGAGTCGGTGCAATTTTTCGGAAACCATTTTTTGAATTGTTAGCTGATTACGTAGACCTAACTGTCGCAATTGGGGGTAAGCATGATAATGAAAATATGGTGGAGTTTAGTTGTTTAAAAAAAGCAAAATTAAAAAGATCTAATATCAATTATTTATTAGGGGGGAAGATTTGGGCTGATACTAATTGGAAAGAAAACTTGATCTCAGTGAATCCTGATGTGGTTGTAATCACACCCACGCCAAGAATGATAAGTAATTATGCCCTTATCCGTTATTGTAAAAAAAATGGCATTAAAGTAGTCGGATGGGGAATGGGGGAAATGCCTGGTCGGCATTTTATTGCGCGAAATTTTCATTCTTGGTTACAAAGGACGTTGGTGTGTAAGTTAGATGCGATGGTTTGTTACTCAACAACGGCTCAGAAATATTATAAGAGTGTAGGTGTAAAAAACACCTTTATTGCACATAATTCTGTAGATACAAATGAGGCGTTGGAACACTATAATAGTCTCAAAACTAAGGGGGCTGAAGATAAGGAATCTATTTCAAATAAATATAGTATTAATACCTACAAAAAAAGAATTATTTTTGTAGGTAGGCTTATTGAGTCAAAAATGATTCATAAATTGCTTGAGGTTTGTAGTGAAGTTGAAAATACACAGGTGATAGTAGTTGGATCTGGCTCAGACTGCTATGTGAATAGCTTGAAAACTCTCGCTAGAGCTAAAGAGCTTGATGTTATATTCACTGGCCACAGATCCGGCCTAGAATTAGCTGAATTATTCTTTTTATCAGATGTGTTTGTTCTTCCTTCGCTAGGTGGTTTAGCTATAAACCACGCAATGAGTTATGGGAAGCCGGTAATTGTTTCTGAGGGTGATGGAACAGAAGTTGATTTGGTTCGAGACGGTTTTAATGGGTTCATATTTTCTCAGCAAGACTGGGAAGACTTACGTTCCTGTTTGATTAAAGCGCTTTCTAATAAGACGCGTCTTATAGCGATGGGAGAGCGATCAAGGCAAATTATTGATGAGGAAATAAACTTAAATACTATGGTTACTTCATATGTTGAGGCTCTGTAATATGGGGGGGCTAGGAAGGGTGCTGTTACATTCAGTTTTTAGTCATAAGGTGGCATAGTCTTGAGTCACTTTTATTGTTAGCCTGAAGCAATCGAGATAAATTAAAATGGGATCGTTAAAAGTACTACACCTAACAACTCATCTTACAGGTGGTGCAGGAAAAGCTGTTGTGAGAATTCATCGTTTGATGAAAAACTCAGGAATAGATTCTCTCTTGCTAGCAAGGAGTGGAGAGAGCTTTAGTGAGCAGGCCATAGTTTCATTGAATGATTATAGCCTGCCCAAAAAAGCCACAGAAGTATTAAGAAGAAAGCTTCAGTTTTATCCTAAATACAATGTTTATAGTGCTCGTGACTATTCTTCTAGTGACTTAGTTACAAAAATTGAAAAATTAGGATTTGAACCCAATGTAATTATATTACATTGGGTAGCAAACTTCGTTTCCTTGGCTGACATACGAAAGTTAAAAAATAAATATAAGTCTAGGTTCTTTTGGTTTTCCATGGACATGGCTCCTTTAACTGGAGGGTGTCACTACTCTTGGGGTTGTAATGGGTATTTAAAAGACTGTAGCTCATGTGAAGCTGCAAGGGGTCAATGGGGGTTTGATAAACCGGCAATTTACTTTGCACATAAAAAAGAAATTATTAGAGAATGTGAGGTTTCTGTTATCGTGCCAAACCGTTGGGTTTTAGCGCAGGCGAAAGAGTCAGGACTCAATTTTAAATCAATTAATCTATGTTACTTGCCTTTGGATTCTTCAATTTTCACTCCTAGCGTTGTGGCGAATAGTGGTTCTGTAATTACAATATTTTTTGGCGCTATAAATATTAATGATAGTAGGAAAGGGGGACGGTATTTTATTCAATCAATGAGTTTTCTGCATGAATTGTTGATTCGTAATAATATTGATCCAGCAGGAGTGAAAGTCGTAATTCCCGGGGAAAAACGTACTTCTTTGGAAGAGGAAATACCTTTTCTAATTGAGCGAATAGGCTTTGCAAGTACAGATATAGAGCTAGCTGAGTTTTACCAGAATGCAGATATTTTCGTATCTACATCCATGGAAGATAGTGGGCCAATGATGGTATTGGAGTCTTTGATGTCGGGTACACCAGTTGCTGCTTTTGATATTGGTGTAAGTAAGGAGGTTTTAGAGACTTCCTACAATGGTTACTTAGTCAGAGCTGGTGATGTTGAGCAGCTAGCAAGTTCAATATTAAATTTTGTGCTGCTTTCTAAGAGCCAAAAAAATATATTGAAAGGCAACGCTAGACAGTCTGTTTTGAACCTAATGTCATGTGAAATACACAGTCAAAAGTTGTTAGATATAATCGTAAACAATGACTTGAATTAGTTGCTATTAATGACTTTCATCGTATCATATAATAATTAATATCTAGGTTTTACTAAATAGTAAACATGTTTATATTCATGACATTTTTTTATGTGATTGCTGTGCTGTAAATGGAGGTATGGAGTTTAGATGCGTGACTTAGTAGTTTGGGTTAATAAAAGTATATTCGATTCAAACTTCCTACTTACAACTTTGTCGATTGTGCACCTCAACGAAAATTCTAAAACTTAAGTAGTAATTTAAGGGTATAAAAATGTTAAAAAAAGCACTAATAACAGGAATAACAGGCCAAGACGGCTCTTATCTAGCAGAATTTCTATTAGAAAAAGGTTATGAAGTTCATGGAATAAAACGTCGCGCTTCTTCCTTTAACACAGAACGAGTCGACCATATTTATCAAGATCGCCATGAGGGTAAATCAAACTTTCATCTTCATTATGGTGACCTTACAGACTCTTCTAACTTGACTAGAATATTGAAGGAAGTTGAGCCTGATGAGGTTTATAACTTGGGAGCTCAGTCCCATGTCGCTGTATCGTTTGAAGCACCAGAATATACAGCTGATGTCGATGCGATGGGAACGCTTCGCTTATTAGAAGCAATTCGTTTTCTGGGCTTAGAAAAGAAAACCCGATTTTATCAAGCTTCGACATCGGAATTGTACGGATTAGTTCAAGAAACGCCTCAAAAAGAAACCACACCTTTCCATCCTCGTTCACCTTATGCTGTCGCAAAAATGTATGCTTACTGGATTACCGTAAACTATCGTGAAGCCTATGGTATGTATGCCTGTAATGGTATTCTGTTTAATCATGAATCGCCAAGACGTGGTGAAACCTTTGTTACTCGAAAAATTACTCGTGCCATAGCTAATATTGCTCAAGGTCTACAGCAATGTTTATATCTTGGCAATATGGATGCTCTTCGCGATTGGGGTCATGCAAAAGACTATGTACGTATGCAGTGGATGATGTTGCAGCAAGAAACAGCAGATGATTTTGTTATTGCAACGGGTAAGCAAATTTCCGTGCGTGAGTTTGTTCGTATGTCTGCACAAGAGACTGGTATTGAGCTTGAATTTACCGGTGAAGGTGTTGAGGAAGTCGCGACTGTGAAATCAATCACTGGCGACAATGCGGCTTCAGTTAAAGTGGGTGATGTCATTGTTCGTGTTGATCCTGCTTATTTCCGTCCTGCTGAGGTTGAGACTTTATTGGGTGATCCGACCAAGGCTAAAGAAGTATTAGGCTGGGTCCCTGAAATTACTGTTGAAGAAATGTGCGCTGAAATGGTTCAGAATGATTTACAGAATGCCAAGCAGCATGCACTCCTCAAGCAGCATGGTCATAATGTATCCATTGCAATGGAAAGCTAAGGGTTATCATGTCGTTATCATTAGGTTCTAAAATATATGTAGCTGGCCATCGTGGGATGGTCGGTTCTGCTATTGTTCGGCAGCTTGAAGAGCAGGGTTATACGAATGTCATTGTTAAAACACGGGCTGAGTTAGATTTAGTTAATCAACAGTCTGTAGCCGATTTCTTCTCGCAAGAAAAACCCGACGCCGTTTTTTTAGCCGCAGCTAAGGTGGGGGGGATTCATGCTAACAATACGTTCCCTGCTGAGTTTATTTATGAAAATATGATGATGGAAGCGAATATCGTTCATCAGGCTTATTCGAATGGTGTGAAAAAGCTTTTATTTTTAGGCTCCTCCTGTATTTATCCCAAATTAGCGCAACAGCCAATGCAAGAAACGGCTTTGTTGACTGGGACTTTAGAACAAACTAATGAGCCTTATGCCGTTGCTAAAATTGCAGGTATCAAATTGTGCGAGTCTTACAATCGTCAATATGATGTAGATTATCGTAGTGTAATGCCGACTAATTTATATGGGCCGAATGATAATTTTCATCCAGAAAACAGCCATGTCATTCCTGCAATGTTGCGCCGATTTCATGAAGCTGTTTTATCAAATGCTGAAACAGTCGTTGTATGGGGCTCTGGTAAGCCAATGCGTGAGTTTTTATATGTTGATGATATGGCAGCAGCTTCTATTTATGTGATGAACCTGGATTCCGAAACCTACCAAACTCATACCCAGCCAATGCTTTCACATATCAATGTTGGTACAGGGCTTGACTGTACAATTAGAGAGTTAGCAGAAACAATTGCTAAAGTAACAGGTTTTAATGGTCAACTAGAGTTTGATAGCACGAAGCCAGATGGTGCACCACGGAAGTTGATGGACGTGTCTCGTTTAAAGGATTTAGGGTGGTCAGCAAGTGTTTCTTTAGAAGAAGGGCTCAAGCGTTCTTATCAATGGTTTTTAGATAACCAAGATAATTTTCGAGGCTGATTTTTAGCACTAATTGATGTACATTTTTTTTAGGGTTCGCTTGCGCACCCTATAAGGTAAAACCACATTCTTTATTGAGTTTAGAAACAGCTTGCCATGCACTTACCCCTAGCTACTTTTACTACCGTCATTAAGTCTACACCCTTAGTGTCTATCGATCTTGTCGTTCAGAATGAAAACGATGAAGTTCTTTTAGGCTATCGGAATAATCGTCCTGCTCAGGGCTTTTTGTTTGTACCTGGTGGTAGAATATTAAAAGATGAATCGATGGCTACAGCATTTAAACGCTTAACGTTAAATGAGTTGGGTACAGAATTTAGCCTTTCAAATGCGCAATTAATAGGTCCATTCGAACATTTCTATCATGATAATGTGATGGGGGATGAGTTTAGCACTCACTATATTGCGCTTGGCTATCGTTTAAAGGTAAATTCTCAGCAATTGAATTTACCTTTAGATCAACACAGTCATTATGTTTGGATGTCTGTTGAGAAATTATTAGTGGATCAGAAAGTACATAAACATAGTCGTTGGTATTTTGACCCCTCATCAAATTAAATGGATAAGAATATGATATTACCCGTCATCATGGCAGGCGGCACAGGAAGTCGTTTGTGGCCACTTTCTAGAGAATTGTACCCTAAGCAATTTCTTAAACTTAAAGGTGACCTTTCAATGCTGCAGCAGACTATTGCTCGGCTTTCTGGAATTAAACATCAAGCGCCTTTACTGATCTGTAATGAAGAACATCGTTTTATAGCCGCTGAGCAGCTGAGAGTCGGTGGTTTTGATCACAGTGGAATTATTTTAGAGCCAGTTGGGCGTAATACTGCTCCCGCTATTGCTTTAGCAGCAATCCAGGC
>CAXBKC010000009.1:0-20965 GCA_963975615.1 uncultured Oleiphilus sp. | reverse complement strand
AATACCTGGAAAAGTAGTAAATGGCCGATGAAACGAGAAAGAATCGTGCTAATTCCTGGCGACTCCCCTATTGGTCTTCGTTTACCTTTGAATGACTTACCTTGGCTGTCTAAAAAGGATCAAGAACCACCTATCCAACGTGACCCTTTTGAGCCGAGAGAGCCCTTAATAAAACGTACAGATATCCAATTTGCCGGTCCACCACCTTCAAATAAAGAGTTAAATGAAGCTGAGGAAGTTATTCTCGCAAATAAGAATCTGGATGAAAAACATAAAGATGACCCAGAGTGGAAGAAAGTCGTTCGCACAGCCATGTGTATTGAGGAACGCTCAGGTCGTATCCATATTTTCATGCCTCCACTCGAGTATTTGGAAGATTACATTGTCTTGGCTGCGGCTATTGAAGAAACGGCAACTAAGCTTAAACTACCTGTGATCATCGAAGGCTACGAACCACCAAGAGACCCTAGGTTATTGAAGCTTCTGGTTACGCCAGACCCTGGTGTCATTGAAGTAAACGTTCATCCTTCAAGCAATTGGGAACAGTTAGTCGATACCACCACAAAGCTTTATGAAGACGCTCGTCTGTCTCGTTTATCTACCGAGAAATTCATGCTGGATGGAAGGCATACTGGTACCGGCGGAGGTAATCACATTACCTTGGGTGGTTCATCCCCTAAAGATAGCCCGCTTTTACGCCGACCAGACTTATTACGCAGCTTCATTACTTACTGGCAGCATCACCCGAGTTTATCGTACTTATTCTCTGGCATGTTTTTAGGCCCAACCAGCCAAGCACCACGAGTCGATGAAGGCCGAACAGAAATGCTTTACGAGTTGGAAATTGCATTTTCTCAAATTAGTGACGGCAAAGAAGTACCTCAACCTTGGTTAGTCGATCGCATTCTGCGCAACCTACTGATCGATATCACTGGCAACACGCACCGATCTGAATTTTGTATTGATAAACTCTATTCTCCTGGTAGTGCGAGTGGTCGCTTAGGCATTCTAGAGTTCAGAGGCTTTGAAATGCCTCCACACAGCAGAATGGCCTTACTTCAAGCCTTATTGATTCGAGCACTACTGGCTCGCTTCTGGGAAAAGCCTTACTCAAAACCTCTAGTACGTTGGGGTACAGCACTACATGATCGATTCATGATGCCCCATCACATTTGGCAAGATATGAAAGATGTGGTTGAAGACTTACAGTCACACGGCTATCAATTTGAATTAGACTGGCTTGCACCCTTTGAAGAATTTCGTTTTCCTCATTATGGCCGGGTTAAGTTAGACGATATTGAAATGGAATTACGATGGGCAATTGAACCGTGGCATGTACTTGGTGAAGAAAGCAGTAGTTTCGGAACCGCTCGCTATGTAGATTCTTCCGTTGAGCGACTTCAAATAAAAGTAAGTGGTATTACTGATAGCCGTTATGTTTTAGCCTGTAATGGTCGACGTGTCCCCCTTAGAAATACTGGTAAACATGGGGAATATGTTGGTGCTGTCCGTTATCGCGCTTGGCAACCACCCTCAGCACTTCACCCTAAAATTGGCGTCCACGTACCTTTAGTTTTCGATCTAATTGATACTTGGAATGGCAAATCAATTGGTGGCTGTAGTTATCATGTATCTCATCCTGGCGGTCGCAGCTATGATGCCTTCCCCGTGAATTCTTTTGAAGCTGAATCAAGACGCATTAATCGTTTTGACCACTTAAGCCACACACAAGGGCCATTCACACCAAGGCCAGAGGTAAACGCACTTAGGGAGTTCTTTGAAAATAAAGAGCCTCCACGCCCTATGGAGCCACCACCAGAAGAGCCAACAAATGAATACCCATATACTCTCGATTTACGCAGACCAATAAGCTGCTAAGGTAGCCGAAAGTTTATGGTTTACCAGGTAATTAACTTACGTCATTTAGACCCTAAAAATTAGTCAGCAACGAAGTAATTAACAATACGCTGACTAATTTAAGGCACAATTTGCAAATAGGTATATAATAATTTCTCGATTTTATTTAGTGTTTTTTCATCGAGTAAAATCAACACGTCACTTTCAGCAGGTAGACAACTGTGTCCGACTCGCCTTATCCTCAAAATCAGCCTTTACCACAAGCTCAGTTACAAATGCAGGCTCAGCTGCAAGGGCAGTCACAGGATCAAGCTGGCTTAAAATATAATCGGCCACCAACAGATATACCCGATCAAGTTTATTCACAAGATGGCACCATTAAACCTGAATGGAACTACCTACTTGATAGTCTTGATAACTTAGGCGTAAAAGCACTCAATGAGCGCCAAGACAAAGCTAAACGCATCCTTCGTGATGATGGCGTCACCTACAATATTTATGCTGATAGCCAGACCCCCAATAGTCAATGGGAACTGGACCTCGTTCCTGCAATCATCGGTAGCGAAGATTGGGCAAAAATTGAATCAGGATTATTAGAGCGAGCCGAGCTCTTTAACCACATTTTAAGAGACTTATACGGCCCTCAAAATTTGCTGAAAAATAAAGCTTTTCCAGCTGAAGCTCTATTTAGTCACGGTGGCTTTTTAAGAGCTTGTCACGGTATAAAAATACCTGGTGAACATGAACTAATCCTGCACTCTGTCGACTTAGTTCAACGAAAAGATCGAACTATGTGTGTCTTATCTGACCGGACACAATCTCCAAGTGGAGCGGGTTATGTATTAGAAAACCGAACCGTTATGTCACGCGTTTTTCCAAGCATTTTTCGAGATAGCCACGTTCATCGCTTGGCCAGTTTTTTCCAGAGATTAAGACACAAACTAATTTCACTTTCACCGTCTGAAAATCAGGCCCGCGTTGTTGTCCTCACGCCAGGCGCGCACAACGAAACATATTTTGAGCACTCTTACTTATCAAATTATCTTGGCTTTCCATTGGTCCAAAGTGGTGACCTTGTTGTCAGAAATGGCTTCGTCTGGATGAAGTCTCTCGAAGGACTTGATCGAGTAGATGTAATCTTAAGACGTATCGATGATGTATTTTGTGACCCTGTTGAACTTCGCAGCGATTCCCATTTGGGTGTACCTGGTTTACTAGATGTAATTCGTTCGGGCCGTGTTGTAATGGCAAACCCTCTTGGCTCCGGGGTACTTGAAAATCCTATATTGCTTAAATACTTATCTAAAATCAGTAAGCAACTTTTAGGAAGAGAGCTCAGGTTAGAGTCTGTGAAAACTTACTGGTCAGGTGATACAGAAGACTTAAAGTTTATCTCTGCCAATATTAAAAATTTAATTATTAAATCATCTTATCGAGGCTCAAATATACAGAATGTTTGGGGGGGCGATCTTAGTGAGGCTGAAGCCTCAGCTCTTTTAGAAAGAATACGCCAAAAGCCCTATCAATTCGTAGCACAAGAGCGAATCGAAAAGTCACACATTCCGACCCTATCAGGAAATACACTGGAGCCAAGACCCGCGATTTTACGCACCTTTGCCGTCGCATCGGATAACTCATATATTGTCATGCCCGGTGGCTTAACCCGTGTTGGTCTGGCAACAGGTAAACAGCTAATTAGCATGCAGTCTGGTTGCCCTAGCAAAGATACTTGGGTGACAGCTACCGAACCTGAACGAATCATTGATGATAGTAGCTTAGAAGCTGGACAAGCCGAACTTGAAGCATTACTTGTCAGCCTGCCAAGCCGTGTTGTCGAAAACTTATTTTGGCTAGGACGCTACGCAGAACGCGCCGAAGCATCATTGCGGATTCCAAGAACGG
Source organism: uncultured Oleiphilus sp. (assembly GCA_963975615.1). Taxonomy (GTDB): domain Bacteria; phylum Pseudomonadota; class Gammaproteobacteria; order Pseudomonadales; family Oleiphilaceae; genus PZPK01. Next base: position 17,206 of record CAXBKC010000009.1, on the reverse strand, counting down.
TCTTTATGCTAATTAATGGCGAACAAGCCATCAGCAATGAATCAAAGCGCGTGCTCTTACGCTCAATAACAGAAGTTACAGGTACACATCCAGGATTCCTTGATCTAAGCGATGAGCAGTTAGAAAATCCGGAAGAAGAGCTATTGCTGATCATTAAAGATGGAACTCGACCTGGCAGCATTAAATCGACACTAAACTCCTTACTTTATTGTGCAGATGAATCAAAAGAGCTTCTTTCCTCAGATACGATCCGCGTAATTAACGATATTAAAGATGCCCTTGATAACCTCGAAATATCGTTGGCTAGTGGTTTATCATCAGCCCCTGAAGAAGCCTTAGACCCTTTAGTTATTCCTTTACTAGCGCTTTCAGGCTTAATGCAAGAAAGCATGGTGCGTGGTGTCGGTTGGCATTTTATGGATATGGGGCGTCGTGTTGAGCGCGCCATTCAAATCATGAAAACCATCACGACGCTCATTACCCCAGTCGCTGATAAGTCTGACCATGAAACATTACTTCATGCCATGCTTAGGTCTATGGAGGTATTAATTACCTATAGACGAAACAGCAGAAACAGAGCAGGACTAGAATTAGGCTTAGAATTGGTTATGCTCGATTCAAGCAATCCTCGATCATTAATATTTCAGTTTGAACAACTTCAAAATCATTTTGCCGCGCTACGCAAAGGCAATACTAATTTAAGAGAGTTAGTGGAAGAAGACCGCGTACTACTCGAAGCCATCACTAGTTTAAAGCTATCCCGCATTGTTCAACTTGTTGAAACAAATGAAGGTTCTCGACAAAACCTTACAACCTTGCTCACTAAGCTTAATAAATTATTATCTGACTTTAGTAACGTTGTTAGCGATAAATATTTTGATCATCGAATCGATCCTCAGCAACTTGTCACCACATTCTGGGGCGAATAATGAGTATATTGACCCATCAAACCAATTGTATTAATAAAGAAGCTATCCATGTTTTTAAAGGATTAAATTAATGCGTTATAACGTTATTCATTCTACCAAATATAAATATGCGGCAAGAGTCACCCATTGTTATAACCTAGCCAATCTTATTCCTAAAAACACAAACAGACAAAAGTGCCTTAACAGTAAGATTACTGTATTGCCACAAGCTACTCATACCAATAAACGAACGGATTACTTCGGCAACCAAAGTTATCATTTTGAAATCCAAACAGCGCATAAGGAGCTAATAATTCGCTCTGAAAGCCAAATAGATATTCAAGAAACCAGTGCAGATTTAAACCTTGATCTTGGCATGAGCTACGCTGACGCACTTATCTATTATCAGCGGGCACCTTCTTTCGAGGTCATTAAAGCCAAAGAGTTCATTATGGACTCGCCGATGATCAAAACGAATGAAGCTCTAGCGGACTATGCCAAACCTTCTTTCTCATTATCACGCCCTCTTAATTCATGTGTTGCAGAATTAACTAAACGAATCTTTGAAGATTTCACCTATACACCCGGCTTTACCACTATAGCAACGCCCTTATCTGAAGTATTAGAACATAAACGCGGTGTTTGTCAGGACTTTGCACACCTCGAAATTGCTTGTCTGCGTGCCATGGGCATACCAGCGAAATATGTATCTGGTTATATGGAAACATTACCACCACCAGGGCAAGAAAAACTAGTCGGTGCAGACGCAACTCATGCCTGGATAGCCTATTTTTCACCCGAAGAAGGTTGGATTGAATTTGACCCAACAAATGATGTGCGCGCCAGTAACAAACACATTGTCACAGCAGAAGGCAGGGATTATTACGATGTCACTCCCGTAAAAGGCGTGATATTTGGTGGGGGGAAAAGACCAATTTTAGAAATTTCTGTAGATGTGTCTCGGGTTTAATAAAGCTAAATCATCTGATATAAATTAGTCTAAATAATTATTATCACGCCTCAAACGCTTGGTATGGCCTTGCTTAGTCTTGCTATCCATACGTTTTTTTCTGGCATTTAGACTCGGCCTTGTCGCTCGACGGGGCTTAACTTCTACCGTAACTCCGCGAATTAACTCACATAACCGAGACAGCGCATCCTCTTTATTTTTTAATTGGGTACGGAATTGTTGTGCTTTAATCACCAGCACACCATCAGAGGAAATCCGCTTATCTTTGAGTTCCAATAAGCGGCTTTTATATCGTCCTGGAAGTGAGCAAGCAGAGATATCAAAGCGAAGATGGACAGCAGAAGACACTTTATTAACATTTTGACCACCCGCACCTTGTGCTCGAATGGCTTCTAGCTCAACTTCTGACTCTTCAATTGATAAGCCAGGTGTAATTATTAATTTCATTTATTAAACCTGAACTTTTTATAAAACTTTTTAAAGCGTACCACTATGGAGCAAGAGATATAAATTCAGAATAACCGCTGTAATTAAACCACTTGCCTGTAACGTCTTGCAGGGTTGATGTAGTAGCCTTATCAAATAACACTATGTGGAGCCCTTTAATATTTGATTTACCAAAGCCATTCTCAAATTCAACTTGACCCCAAGGAATATCAACTATTGTTTTGTTTCCAAATACAATGGGTGCCCCCTGAATAGCAGATGAATCAAACGCGACCTCACCAATAAGTACGGGTTCTGCATCGTCATTGTATAGTGATAAACCGTATTCTTCGACCCTGTCATCTGTTGACAAAAATTCAATATGTAAATAATCACCATCGAAAGTAAATATCATTTCGTTATTATCAATCGTCATGGCTTCCAAGCCCTGAACACCGTTAGCATTTCCACCGGAAAATATATCTGAATAAACAAACTCTTCGGTATCGACTGCAGCTCCAGCTGGCAGTTTAAACTGAAATGATTTTCTTGATGAATAACCATGGAAATCAACAGCGACAAGTTCATAACCAGTCAAATTCATTTCATCAGGGTGATCTTTTGAATAAAAAGAACATTCTATGATCTCTTGTACCTGAAAGCAGTCTGCATCTGGATTTAACTTAGATTTATCTTTCAAGATAAAATAAGAGTCATTATTTTTGTCATAAATATAAATATTGGTGATATCACCCAAACCATCAGGGTCGGTTACACTCACTCTTGCAATAAATCCTATTGTTCTTTGCTCGTCTTCAGGCTTATGCGAATAAGCGCTAGGATGATAGTGCGTAATGCTCGTATCGATGTCACCAATCTTAGGTGAAAATTCATCCTCACTAGGCCCCGATGTGCAAGCCGAAAGCATTACAGTGAGACAAAGAAACATAAAACCAAGAACAAAGCGCATATCACGATCCCGTACAATATTTAATATGGAAAATGAAGATTATACCTTGCTGATAGTATTTTGGTCTGATTTTTTACACTGACTGGCACACATAACCTACATTTTATATGTGCCAGCCGACCAACGAACAAAGATTAAGCAATCTCAATTAATACTTCACCAGGCGTAACACGATCCCCTTTACTAACGTGAACAACTTTAACTACGCCTGAAATATTAGCATGCACTTCGGTTTCCATTTTCATTGCCTCTGCAATCAAAACAGCCTGACCTGCGGTCACTGAGTCGCCCTCTTTCACTAATACCTCAACAATATTGCCTGGCATCGCGGTTGTCACATGCCCAGGCTCAGATGCAGATTTACGACTAGCACCGCCTTTTGCCACGTACTCATTCATTGGCTCAAAAGTTACTTCTTCCGGCATTCCATCTAAAGACAAGTACAACTTGCGCTTACCGGATGCGGAGCCGCCGATACCGGTAATAGCAACATCGTATGACTCTCCGTGCACATCTATTTTAAACTCTGTTGAGATTGCTTCTGTGGCCTTTGCTTTTCCTCCAGAGTTTATTGGAAGTAGCTCTTCAGGCTTCAAGGTGCCATCTTTACGCTGTTGTAAAAAGTCTTTACCTAAGTCAGGAAACATCGCATAGGTCAGGACATCTTCTTCGCTTAATGCCAAGTCACCTATTTCTTGTCTTAAATCCTCTAACTCATCAGACAATTGGTCCGCAGGACGCCCCTCAAATACGGTTTCACTCCCTATCGCCTTCTTTTGTAATTCAACATTTACAGCAGCAGGCGCTTTACCATAACCACCTTGCAGGTAACGTTTCACTTCATTGGTTATCGTTTTATAACGCTCACCAGATAAAACATTATAGACAGCTTGAGTTCCCACTATTTGAGAGGAAGGTGTTACTAATGGAGGAAAGCCTAAGTCTTCGCGTACTCGAGGAATTTCAGCAAATACTTCACGAATTCTATCTAAAGCATTTTGCTCTTTGAGTTGATTCGCCAAGTTAGACATCATGCCGCCAGGAACTTGATTGATCTGTACAGACACATCTTCACGTGTAAATTCACTTTCAAATTGATGATATTTTTTACGCACTTCCCGAAAATAGTCTGCAATTTCGCCCAGTAGCTCTAAATCTAAGCCACTATCGTACTGAGTACCTTTTAGCGCAGCTACTTGTGATTCTGTTGCAGGATGACTGGTACCAGAAGCGAAAGGTGAAATAGCTGTTTCTATGCGATCGACTCCAGCTTCAATCGCCTTAAGCTGACAAAGGGGCCCTAGCCCGGAGGTAGAATGACTATGAATGACCAAGGGTAAATCAACCGCAGACTTAATTGCCTTAACTAAATCGTAGGTAGCGAAAGGCGTTAACAAACCCGCCATATCTTTTATGGCAATCGAGTCCACCCCCATTGCTTGCATATCTTTCGCCTGCTTCACAAATAGCTCAGAAGTATGCACTGGGCTGGTTGTATAACAGATAGTACCTTGCGCATGCTTGCCTGCTTTTTTCACTGATTTTATAGCTGTTTCGAGATTGCGGGTATCATTTAAGGCATCAAAAATACGGAAAACATCGATACCGTTATCTGCTGCCTTTTGAACAAAAGCCTCCACTACATCATCTGCATAATGTCTATAGCCCAGTAAATTTTGCCCGCGTAGTAGCATTTGTAAACGCGTATTCGGTAAAGCTTCTTTTAATAACCTTAACCTTTCCCATGGGTCTTCTTTCAGAAAACGCACACAGGCATCAAAGGTTGCGCCACCCCATACTTCCAAAGACCAATAACCTACACGGTCTAATTTTTCACAAATTGGTAACATATCGTCTGTTCTCATACGGGTCGCAATTAAGGACTGATGAGCATCACGGAGAACCAACTCTGTTATTTCAATTTTATTAGTTGTCGTCATTTGTATTTCTCCTAAAATTTACCAACCTGCATGGGCGGCAATAGCCGCTGCGATGACTAACGCAACTCCGCGAGGATGTTTCTTGTCTGAATAGTTTAATAATTCCGGATGACTCGGTACAAAGCTGGTATCAAACTCAGCACTTACGAAGTCTTTATGATTAAGTATTTGATGATAATAGCTCGCTGTGGTTTTCACTCCATGTAAACGCATATCGTCCAATGCGCGCTTGCCTCTTGCTATCGCCTCTTCCCAAGTAAGTGCCCAGACAACTAACTTCAAGCACATAGAGTCATAATAAGGAGGGATTTCATAACCTGTATAAATCGCCGTATCAACCCTGACGCCAGGACCACCAGGCGCGTAATAATGCGTAATTTTTCCAAAGCTAGGCAGAAAGTCGTTTTTAGGATCTTCAGCATTGATTCTAAATTGCAGAGCATAACCGCGGAATTGGATATCTTGCTGGCGATAGCTCAAAGGCAAGCCAGAGGCTATTCGTAGTTGCTCACGGACAATATCGACGCCGGTAATCTGCTCGGAAATAGTATGCTCAACCTGAATACGGGTGTTCATTTCCATAAAGTAAACTTCGTTACCTGTCAGCAAGAACTCAACTGTGCCCGCATTTTCATAAGAAACTGCTTGAGCAGCCCGAACAGCCAAATCACCTATATAAGAACGTTGCTCTGGAGTTAATTGTGGGCTTGGTGCAATTTCTATTAATTTTTGATTACGCCGCTGTATCGAACAATCTCTTTCGAACAAATGAATCACGTTACCATGACTATCTGCCAGAATCTGAACTTCAATATGTTTCGGATTAACGATACACTTTTCCATAAACACTTCAGCAGAACCAAAGGCTTTGGTTGCTTCAGAAATAACACGAGGATACTGAGATTTCAGTTCTTCTGGCGTATCACAACGGCGAATACCTCTACCACCACCACCGGAGGTAGCTTTTACCATCACCGGATAACCAATTTCAGCGGCTACTTTTAATGCTTCATCCAGATCAGCTAAATTACCCTCTGAACCTGGTGTTATAGGAACACCTGCCGCTCTCATACTGTCGCGAGCTTGTGTTTTATCACCCATTCCATGAATGACATCAGATGTCGGACCTATAAACGCAATACCTTTATTTTCACAAAGTCGTGCAAAGTCAGCATTTTCTGATAAAAACCCATAACCAGGATGTATAGCATCACACCCAGTTTCTACCGCTAAATTTACGATACGCTGAGGGTCAAGATAGCCAGCAAGGGGATCATCACCTAAAGAATAAGATTCATCAGCACGTTTTACATGTAATGCGTATCTGTCCGCCTCAGTATAAATTGCAACCGATCGAACATTCATTTCTGCACAAGCTCGAATAATCCGAACTGCTATTTCACCTCGGTTTGCGATAAGTACTTTTTTCAAGTTTGTTGTATTTGGCATTTTTATCTCCTCAAACCGACAAGGTTTGTATGGAGCAAGTGTATAAACTGTTTGCCAAAAACAAAAATTGATATTTTTTTGCTTATCTATAAGGTTTTACTTATAGATATCCTTTAGACTACTCGAAACTACAACTTAAGTGTGACGAGTAGCCCAATGCAAAACAGAACCAACACCCTAATTAATCGCTTAAGCTTCAGGCAACTTCAGGTTTTTTTAGCCGTTTATAATCAAAATAGCTATAGCAAGGCAGGTAATTTACTCGGATTAACGCAACCTGCCGTAAGTAGCCAAATTCGCTCTCTCGAACAAGCTACAGGCACCCAACTTTTTGAATATATTGGCAAGAAGCTTTATTACACTGCAGCCGGAAAGAGGCTCGCACAAAGCATAGAAAACATATTTTCAGAGCTGGAGACACTCAAATATGATCTTGACGAACTAAAAGGCGTTGTTGCCGGAGAATTAAAACTGGTAGGCGTCAATACTGCTCAATATATCCTTCCATACTTATTGCGATCATTCCTAAACCTACACCCTCAAATAAAAATCAATGTCAGCATAGTCAATCGTTCTAACGCGATTGAAAGACTTAACAATAACATTGATGACTTAGTCATTATGGGAATGGTACCTGAAAATAAGCCCTACACTTCACTCCCATTTTTAACCAACGAGCTTGTCGCTGTTGCCCCTAAGAATCACCCTATCGCCACACAAAAGAATATCAAGCTAGAAGACTTTCTTAACTGCAAACTACTACTTAGGGAACCAGGCTCTGGTACACGCTTAGCATTAGAAGACTTCTGCCGACAAAAAAGGCTTTCTGTTCAACATATTATGGAGCTTGGCTCAAACGACACTATCAAGCATGCAGTTATTGCCGGCTTAGGCGTTGCCGTATTACCTAAGTTGAGCATTCTTCCTGAACTACAACTGGGCACACTAAAAATTATTGAGCTGCCTGGATTCCCACTCAAAAGAAGCTGGTGCCTTGTATTCCCAAAAGCTAAGCACCCCACCCCTACAATGAAAGCATTCATCGACTTCATACAACAAAACATCAAACAATTTGAATGGATGTTTGCCAAACAGGCCAATCTTGAAGCCGATCAAACAATAATCTGATATTCTTATCTCCACTCCTTAATCCACAGAAATTTTTAAGACAAACTTATGATGAAGTTTATACAATCCCGAGATGACCTCGCCCCTGTAGGCGTTATTCGACGCTTTGCGGCTATGTTTTACGATTTTATTTTATGCATAGCCTTGATGATGGTAATGACGGGGCTCTATATGATGATAGCCAACACCCTACTTGGTGGCGACACTTACAAAACAATGAACGACTCTGGTCAAAGCGTGCATGACCCCTTTCTCTCATCCATCTTATTTATTAGCCTTTACGCTTTTTTTGGGTTTTTCTGGACAAAAAACGGCCAAACCCTAGGCATGCAAGTCTGGCATATTCGAGTACAAAACAAAGACAACACAACAATCAGCTGGAACCAAGCGCTATTACGATTTTTAATGGGAATTATTTCCTGGCTAGCACTAGGCTTGGGCCACTTATGGCCAATGTTTGATCGCGAGAAGAGAAGCTGGCAGTGTATTTTTTCAAACTCCGAGCTAGTCAGGATTCCAAAAAGAAAATCATAATAAAACAATTTATTTGTGCAAAAAAAAGCCCTCTTCTGAGGGCTTTTTTGATCAGCTAACAATAAACTTATTTGGCAGAAATTGTCCAGTTTGTCGTTGACTGCATATCAGTAATATAAATAGAACCGATTGAAGTACCAGTATCACCGAATGAGATTGCACCAATATCAATATCGCCTTTAAAGCGCGTATTGATAGCAATACCATCAACATAACCGTTACCACCAGTCGATAAAGTGGTCAAATTCAATACTGTATCCTTAACCGCATAAATTTCGCGGATAGAATGTGCAAAATTGAATGCAGACGTACCATCAAGACCAGTCAAATCACCACGTTCGTTGTGAATTTGTAAATCAGAGATTTGTACACCAGCTATATCGATATATACATCTAGATCAGTGATCTTGAAGTAAGAACCCCAATAAATTTTAGAGTCTCCATTTCCAGTTCCTGCAACAGTACCACCGGTGCCATCAGTTAGACCAGAACCATCATCACCAAATCCATTACCGTCATTCTCAATATGAAGATCTTCAGGACCTAAATAACCCTGAATACCCAACTGGCTAATTAAAGTAGTGGTTCCAACAGCGCCTTCATGCAAGCCTGTTGCGTGATTCGAGTCTATATCAAGCCCTGCATCACCAACATTATATGTAGATGAAGCCAAGCCAATAGCATCGATTTCTAAACGAAAATCAACAGCATGCTCAAGCATGACTTCAGCAGTATCATAATCGTCAGTTGCAAAACGATTGGCTGCACTATAAGCAGCGTAACCGCCTTCGTTTGCCCAACCGTCGGTAAAATCAAAATGAATAACTAAATCGCCATCACCATAGACTTTTTTATCATCAATCGCGGCACTTCCACGAGTAGAATCAACACCACCGGCAATATCAGCAAAACGTGTGTCAACATTACCCTCATCGACATACATTTGTGCAATATCACGCATGTTCGAGAAGCCATAAGCCAACTCGTTATCACCATTCGTACCATCGCCAGCGATATCAATATCTAATCGTAAGTTATCCAACATGCTACCAGCAGTACCAGTACCATTTCCTATAGAGTTACCCCCCATTCGGATACCTTGGATTAATAAATAACCCGCATCGTGATAAGCGAACTCACCGATTTCCCATTGAGTTTCTACATCAATAGTTAAACCAGCCTGACCAGTCACGACTTGCATATCTGCATCATCGAGCATTTGGAGTTCGGCCATCACACCTGTTGACGCAGCAGAAACTGCAGTCGCCAGGGCTAACCTTTTCAAGCCTTTCATTATTATATTCTCCCAAATATATTATTCTTTGCGCTACCATGACTATGTTTAACCAACTTTGAACCGGAAAAACAATCGCCCCTACAAGCGTTCACTTTTGGAAAAAAGCTCACCACTAAGATGTAATAAAATCACACTAGTTGCTTCTCGATAGTACGTTAAGTGTACAGAATTTTCAATAACCCACCCACGATACTGCGAAGCCTGTCTCATTCGACTTTAACGAGCGCGGCGCAGCAAATAAATACCAACTACCAGACAGATGAAAACGGGTATTAAGGTAGCGTAAATAGGATTAAAGCCAAACACCAAACTAGAGGGACCAAGAAGATCTTGGGCATATTTAAATATCAAACCAACAATCACCCCGGAAAAAACACGAAAGCCCATGGTTACGGAGCGAAGAGGCCCGAAAACAAATGATATAGCAACGAGAACAAGCACACCCGTCGTTAAAGGCTGAAGAATTTTTTTCCAGAAAGCCATCATATACTCAGAAGAGTTAAGGTCTTGCTCTCTTAAATAACGTGAATATGTGTATAAGCCAGAAATAGATAAGTCATCTGGCTTCAGAATTAAAACTGACAACAAAGAAGGCGAAAGCTCAGTCTGCCATGATTTAGTAGGATAAGATTTAGAAACTATTTTATCTTCGAGAAAATGAGTCTCTACAATTTGTTCAAGCTGCCAACTCTCTCTCTGGTATATTGCTCGCTCTGCAAACCGTGACATTTGTAACTGCTTTTTATCATTATAGAATTGCATAGAAACACCATGCAAAACGCCGTTAGGCTCCACGGCATTAAAATGCATAAAAACTCTGCCTTCTCGATGCCACAAACCACTTTGCACAACAACATTCTCACTGGCACCCCTCTGAATTGCGCGCTGACTTTGCGCAATTCGCTCGGTTAGCGGCGCTACATACTCACCTATAATAAAAGACATGAGCACAACAACCAGCGCAGGTTTCATTGCGGAAATGACAATTCTTCCAGTCGAAACCCCGGCGGCCCGGAGTACAACTAATTCACTATTTTTTGCCATTGCACCCAAACCTACCAAACAACCCATAAAAGCAGCCAAAGGTAGATAATCGTAAATCCTTCTAGGAAGCGTTGTAATAACAAATAAAAAGGCTTCAAAGACTTGATAGTTAGCTTTGAGTGAATCCATTTCACCTATAAAGGCGAACATAAAATCCAAAGATAACACAATTGCCATAACTAACATCATGGCCGCGGCAACATTTGATACGATATAGCGATCAATTCTTCTCATGAATTGGCACCTTTTTTATTCTTTGTTTTATCGCGTGCATAAATTGTTCTTTCTTCATCATAAAGAAAGACAAAACCAGAAATAAGATATGTACACTCCACAAACCAAGCCACTCTGGTAGCTCACCTTTAGCTAAGTTCTTTCTTGCCACAATTAACAGGCCAAGATAAGCGACATACACCAACATTGCAGGAAAGAGGTGTGCAAACCTACCTTGCCGAGGATTAACACGACTAATTGATACTGCTAACAAGGTCATAACTGGCAAAATTAATGGCAGCGAAATACGCCATTGAAGCAAGGCTCTCGCTTCGAGAGAACCATCTTCCCAAAGAGCTTTTGAAGACATTGACTCATGATCAATGGATATTTCTTCACCACCAACCTCTTCAATCTTCATACCGTAACTCTTGAACTGAATACTCTGATAACTAAGCTGACCAGGCTGCCCCAAATAACGCGTGCCATTATTAAGAATTAAATATCGATCTCCTGCCGAATCAATTTCTTGAGCTCCAGATTCGGCATAAATTAGATTCAGTAATTGATCGCTCTTAGTTTTAGCCGCGATGAAAACATTGGTCATTACTTTTTTATCATCACTGATAGCTTCGGTGTAAACCACACTATCAACAGAATCAAAGCCTTGAAACCTTCCAGGAAGCAGCATTTCAAATTCAGTTTTCTTAGACTGCTCTGCGAGTAAGCGATCTACATTTTGGAATCCCCACGGAGAAAGAAATAAGCTCATGATCCCAACTAGCAAGGCAACAAAAAATGCATACAGTAAACTAGTAAATAACAATCGTTTTTGGCTAAAGCCACAGGCGTGCAAAACTGTCATCTCGCTTTCAAGATACATCCTGCCATACGCCAACAATATTCCGATAAAAAAACCTAGCGGTAAAATAAGTTCCAAGAAGCCAGGCAAACGATATAGCATGATACTCAACAAAATATCTGGAGAAATACCACCTGCAGCGGCTTTAGCAAGATACTTAACAAACCGTCCGCTCATAAAAATTAATAGTAGCACTAAGGTTACGGCAAGCATGGAAACCATCACCTGTCGACCAAGGTATCTGAAAATTATCAAAAAAAAGTCCTTTAAATATGAATTAAAGTCACTATGTAGAATGCAGCTTAGCTAACGAATTGCTATTCTATGCTGATATAGTTATCCAAACCACCCAAAACATGTGAAGTAATACGATTTGCTTTCATGTTTGACTATTTATAAAGAGAGACACATGAATTATCGCGCCAGTAAAGAAAACTTATTGAATAAAACAAGTGACTGCCTTTGTCTTCCTTTATTTAAAGATGGAACATTGTGCTCTCAAGGCAAGCAAGTAGACGAACAACTTTCACAGTCAGTTTCCAAGCTAATTGAGAAGTTTAAAATTTCTGGCGAGACAGGTAAAACAACGCTTCTTCCCATAGATGCAGACAAAACGCAACGCGTCCTGCTTTTAGGTTTGGGTGAAGCCGACAAACTGAACAAAGCCTCATTTCGTAAAGCAGCTAAAGCACTTGCCAGCGCACTAAAAGAAACCAATATCCAAGAACTTGGCCTTGACCTTTCAAACATCAAGCTTTCTGATAGCCCTCACAGCCTTACCGAAACAACCGCTGAAATCATTCTTGCTATCGAAGAGAGCAAATATACTTTCGACCAATTTAAGTCGAAAAAAACAACGCCATCACCTTTGCAGAGCATCACTTTCCACGTTGGCAACAATGTTAATGAAGTTGAAGCGAGCATCAAAAAAGCACAAGCCTTAAGCGTTGGCATGAACTTCACAAAAGACCTAGGCAATATGCCTGGCAACGTTTGCACACCTATTTATTTAGCTGAACAGTCTGAAGAACTTGCCAAAAGTTCTGACAAACTATCAGTAAAAGTTTTAGATGAAGAAGAGTTAGAAAAACTCGGCATGGGAGCCTTTGTTTCTGTTGCGAAAGGCAGCATCGAATCTGGCAAACTGGTCGTTTTAGAATATAAAGGCGCAGATGATGCAAACGAAGCGCCTCACGTTTTAGTGGGTAAAGGTATTACCTTTGATACCGGCGGCATCAGCTTAAAGCCTGGTCCACTTATGGACGAAATGAAATATGATATGTGTGGCGCTGCCAGCGTACTAGGCACCTTAAAAGCGATCACCCAATTAGAAGCAAAAATTAATTTAGTTTGTCTACTAGCTTGCGCAGAAAACATGCCTTCAGCTAACGCATCTAAGCCTGGCGACATTGTAACGACCATGTCTGGCATAACGGTTGAAATAATGAATACTGATGCCGAAGGCCGTTTGGTTCTTTGCGACACATTAAGTTATGCGGAGCAATTCAAACCAGCTTCGGTTGTTGATATTGCCACTCTCACGGGCGCATGTATTGTTGCCCTTGGTGATGCCGCGTCTGCTGTAATGGGCAACAACGATGACGTGATCAATGCATTATTAGCTGCTGGCCTAGAAGCCGGCGATAAAGCTTGGCAACTGCCACTTTGGGATGAATATCAAGAACAAATTGATAGTCCCTTTGCAGACATCCAGAATATTGGTGGAAAAGGTGCTGGTAGCATTACAGCTGCGTGCTTCTTATCTCGTTTTACCAAGTCATACCCTTGGGCTCACCTCGATATTGCGGGAACAGCTTGGGTATCTGGCGGCAAAAATAAAGGCGCAACTGGTCGACCTGTTCCTTTATTACTTAACTACTTATTGAATAAAGCGTCTTAATAGATTTAAGTAATTTAAACGTTTTAGACATTTCCTCCCCTTTCCTGGGGAGGGAAAAGTTAGTCTCTATCAACCTTAAGTTCAACCAAGTATCAAATAATGAATCGAACAGACCTATATTTACTCAGCACACCCGCCTTGGCCGAACAAGTAAACTTCTGCTGTCGACTTAGCGAAAAGGCCTTCCACGACTTTAAACGCATCCATATACAAACATCGCAAAGCATTCAAAATGAAGCCTTGGATACTGCACTTTGGACATTTAAGCCCGAAAGTTTTTTACCGCACGATATTGGTCAAACAGCTAAAACACTCACACCTATCGTAATTGATAATCATGATTTACAAGATGAGCTGTTTTCATCATCTAACTTATTAATACTTTTATCGACAACGCTTCCCGACAATGCAAAACGCTTCGATAGAATGTGTATTTTGGTACCGAATACTGAAGAAGAAATCCAGCAAGCCCGAGTACTTTATAAAAAAATAAAGCAGCAGAATATTGAAGTACATATTCACGACATGCGCTAAAGCAAATTTTCTTCAAGACAGTCATCCGACAAGATGCAATTTATCCTTCAAAACCGCTATAATGCAGCACATTTTTTAAACTGTATGTTCGCATTCATTTTCTATTCAAACTGATGCCTGAACACATACACATACTCATTCACTCTTCGGCAAGTAAATATCGACTATGGAAAAGACCTATCAACCTAGCGAAATAGAACAATCCTGGTATCAAACGTGGGAAAAAAACGGCTACTTTAAGCCCTCAAATGAAGGCCCTTCCTACTCAATCATGATCCCGCCGCCCAATGTCACGGGCAGCTTACATATGGGTCACGCTTTCCAGGATTCTATAATGGATGCGCTTACCCGCTACCATCGCATGAAAGGTCATAACACCCTTTGGCAGGTCGGAACAGACCATGCGGGTATTGCGACACAAATGGTCGTAGAGCGAAAACTTGCTGCTGAAGAAGGCAAAACACGTCACGATTTAGGTCGTGAGGCTTTCTTAGATAAAATTTGGGAATGGAAAGAAGAGTCTGGCGATACCATTACTCGTCAGCTACGCCGTTTAGGCGCTTCGGTCGATTGGGAACATGAACGCTTCACTATGGATGATGGTTTTTATAAAGCCGTACAAGAAGTATTTGTTCGCTTATACAAAGATGATCTTATCTACCGTGGTAAGCGCCTAGTCAATTGGGACCCAAAACTTCATACCGCAATATCTGATCTAGAAGTCGAGAACAAAGATAAGAAAGGTCACATGTGGCACTTTCGTTACCCTCTTGCAAACGGCCTACTTACATCTGAAGGTAAAAACTACATCGTTGTCGCAACAACACGACCAGAAACCATGCTTGGTGATACTGGTGTTGCAGTTAATGCGAAAGACCCTCGTTATCAAGACTTAATCGGGAAAAATATAGTTCTTCCAATAGTGAATCGTTTAATTCCTATCGTTGCTGATGACCATGCCGATATGGAAAAAGGCACGGGTTGTGTGAAAATTACACCTGCGCACGACTTCAACGATAACTTGGTTGGCAAGCGTTGCAACTTGGCGATGATTAATATCTTCGACAAAAATGCTGCCATTCTTGCCGAAGCAGAAGTATATGACGTCAACGGCAATCCAAGTGATGCTTTTGACGCTGCTTTGCCTAAAGAGTTTGCAGGCATGGATCGCTTCGATGCCCGAAAAGCCATCGTTAGTGAACTCGATGAAATGGGTTTGCTAGAAGAAGTTAAAGAGCATGATTTAGTCGCGCCTTATGGTGACCGCTCTGGCGTTGTGATCGAGCCACTGTTAACGGATCAGTGGTTTGTTCGCGCAGGCCCCTTAGCTGACCCCGCCATTAAAGCCGTAGAAGATGGTGAGATTCAATTTGTACCCAAGCAATATGAAAACATGTACTTCTCTTGGATGCGTGACATTCAGGATTGGTGTATCTCGCGTCAGCTTTGGTGGGGTCACCGCATTCCTGCCTGGTATGATGCTGAAGGCAATATTTATGTTGGCCGAACAGAAGCTGAAGTTAGAAAAGAAAATAATATCGACGATTCTGTCAGCTTAAAGCAAGACGATGACGTACTGGATACCTGGTTCTCCTCTGCCCTATGGACTTTCGGCACTCTTGGCTGGCCAGAAGCTACAGAACGACTAAAAACTTTCCACCCGACTGATGTCTTAGTCACAGGTTTCGATATCATTTTCTTCTGGGTAGCCAGAATGATTATGATGACCATGCATTTCATGAAAGATGAAGATGGCAAGCCACAAGTGCCATTTAAATATGTGTATGTCACTGGTCTGATTCGTGATGAAAATGGCGATAAGATGTCTAAATCGAAAGGTAACGTTCTTGATCCTTTAGACATGATCGATGGTATTGAATTAGAAACCTTAGTCGAAAAGCGTACCGGCAACATGATGCAGCCGCAGCTTGCTGAGAAAATAGCTAAGCGAACCCGCAAAGCCTTCAGCGAAGGCATTAGCGCTCACGGTACAGACGCCTTACGTTTCACCTTATTTTCATTAGCGTCAACAGGTCGTGATATCAATTGGGATATGAAACGTCTTGAAGGCTACCGTAACTTCTGTAATAAGATCTGGAATGCCGCACGCTATGTGTTGATGAATACCGAAGATCAAAATTGTGGTCAGAACGATGAAGCATTTGAATTATCCTTAGCGGATAAGTGGATTATTTCCCGCTTACAACAAACCGAAGCGGCGATTGAAAAGCAGATTACCGACTTCCGTTTAGATCTAGCGTCTCAAACTTTATATGACTTTATTTGGAACGAATATTGTGACTGGTACTTAGAGCTTTCTAAGCCAATTCTCACCAGCGAGCAAAGCAGTGATGCATTAAAGTTAGGCACTCGCAGAACGCTAGTACGTGTATTAGAAACCGTTCTTCGCTTAGCCCACCCTTTCATTCCGTTTATCACAGAAGAAATCTGGCAGCGGGTTGCACCATTAGCTGGCAAATCTGGCGATACCATTATGAACCAAGCTTATCCTGTTCAAGATGTATCTAAAATTGATGAGCTTGCACTGGGTGATGTGGAATGGTTAAAAGGCGTGATCCTCGCAATTCGTAATATTCGTGGCGAAATGGATATTTCACCCGCCAAAGCAATACCTGTGTTTTTAAGAGCAGGCAATGCCGAAGACAAACGCCGTTTCGAAGACAATGCAGGCTTCATTAGCTCACTTGCCAAGCTTGAGTCAATGCAATGGTTAGGCCAACAAGAAGCGCCAATGAGTGCAACACAGCTTGTTGGCGGCATGGAAGTGCTTGTCCCGATGGCTGGCTTAATCAATGTTGAAGCTGAAGTCGCACGCTTAAACAAAGAGCTCGATAAAGCAGCGAAAGAAATTGGCCGCTTGGAAGGCAAACTGAATAACGAAAAATTCGTTAGCAATGCTCCGGATGATGTAGTTGTAAAAGAGAAAGCCAAGTTAAGTGGCGCTCAATCTCAACAGGCTAAACTTAAAGAACAACTCGCTAAAATTAGCGAACTGTAAATTAAGTTCGCT
>CAXBKC010000008.1:0-21067 GCA_963975615.1 uncultured Oleiphilus sp. | reverse complement strand
GAAAGACAAGAAAGACAAGAAAGACAAGAAAGACAAGAAAGACAAGAAAGACAAGAAAGACAAGCATCATGATAAAGAAGATAAAAAAGAACATAAACAAAATAAAGGCTTAGATAAGCAAGCTGAAAAAAAATCTAACCAGGAAATGAAAGAGCTGGACAAAGGCTCTGAAAAAGGCCAAGAATCAAGAGAAAACCAAAAGAAATGGTGGAAGTTTTGGGGAACAGAAGAAAAAGCTGAAACTGTAAAAGCAGTGGAAATAACTGAATAAGCTATTAGCGGAAACTTTATTTCATAAAAAAGCTCTAGAGCTAACTAGCTCTAGAGCTTTTTTATATCTATCGACATCACTTAAGCTGTTTTTTACCTTTTTTGTTATCTTGGTAAATGAAATAAACAAAGCCACCAAGAAAGGCAATTGTACCAAAAACGACTAATAGCCCAGCCATTACAACTTCATCCAAATACATAGTTTATTCTCCACAACATAAAAACTTTATGATATGAATTTAACATGCTGCTCGAGTTTTGGTTGATGATGTAGATCAATTAAAGGAATTATGGTGATAAAGGATGAAGTTTGCACATTAGAATCTTTGATTAGCCAGTGACAGTCATAAATGATAAAATTTTCAGCATTTCAGACTAAATTCCTATTACTGCTCACTTGGACACGAATGATAACTGTCTCAGCAGCTCTAATTCAACAAGCACACTATCTAATTCAGATGGCTACCGGATTAAAGCGTTTAATATGTTTCATCCCTTCAAGAGCAATGGGTTGAGGGTTATCACGATCATAATATTGAGATAGTCCTTTAGCGGACCGGAGAATATCAGCTTCGATGCCAAGATAATGATCTTCTTGGTAAGGGATATGTTTTTGCGGTGCAAGCACCCCTAAAGACGTATTTAAGTCTAACTGCATACTTTGATCGATATTAAAGAGTAACTCACGCTATTCGTGACTGCGTACCATGCTTTGAACCCCAAAAAAACTGGACAAGCGAGCCCCTGAGATAACAGGCTGAACGGTGTGTAACCGTGTCGAGGGATATAGGATGAAGTCTCCGGCTGAAAGCTTAATCTCCTGCGCTGCATAATTATCTTCTATGCGTAATTCTCATTCGTATAAAATTAACTTTACATACCTCAAAACCCCCATATAAAATAATTCGAATCAGGCGAAGCTTTAAATGCCCGGATCAGGAAGTTCCTGATATTCTATTCAACGCACTAAAACACCAAAAAATCTATTTAATCGTGCTTAGACAAGCACTATTTTGTCTGGTCATAACATTAGTGATCAATTCATATGACGCGGGAAACTGATTGTGAAAACCTTAACAAAAGAACTTCAAGACACCATTACCCCTGAACTTGCCTTAAATTTATTGAAAGAAGGGAACCTGCGCTTTGTAAACAATCTCAAAGCCAATCGGAATCTCTTGGAACAAGCCAACGAAACATCTGATGGCCAACACCCTTTTGCCACTATTTTAAGCTGTATTGATTCAAGAACATCAGCTGAAATAATTTTTGATCAAGGCTTAGGCGATATTTTTAGCATACGAGTTGCAGGTAATATCATTAATGAGGATATTCTAGGAAGCATGGAGTTTGCTTGTAAGTTGGCGCGTTCAAAAATCATTGTAGTTTTAGGGCATAATAAGTGCGGTGCAATTAGAGGAGCCTGTGATCACGTCGAGATGGGGAATTTAACCGGACTTCTCTCTAAAATCCAGCCTGCTATTGATATGGAGAAAACCATTGAAGAAAACAGGGATTCAAGTAATGATGACTTTGTTTCAAAAGTTACCCTCATCAATGTAAAGCAGGCTATACAGAACATTAGCCAGAACAGCGCTATCCTAAAAGAAATGATTGGAAATGGTGAGATTCAAGTCGTGGGAGGTATTCATGACCTGTTAACAGGGAAGGTCGAATTTTATATTTAGATAAATATATTTAATCATAAATTACTACGCAAAATGAGCCATATGACAAACCCACAAATAAGCAAAAATTTTCTACAACACATATCATCTGTATTCAGTTATATCTGTTTTGTGTTTGCCATAATATGTTTATTTATATTGATGATTTATTTCATAGATTTGTCTAAGGTGTATAGAGCAAGCTTTACTGCATCCATTTTTTTCTTTGTTATGACGGGTTTTGTTTTAAGAGAAATGGCTAAGATAGATTCACCTTCTAAGACATAATTTCTTCTGCAAACCAACTTGACCTACTGTAGAAGTCACTTCGATATCATCTTATTGAAGATGCCTGCTTGGTTAGAAAATGCCATTGTATCGTTTAAAACAACAACCCTATTCGCGATTCGATCTAAAAATATTGATGCCCATCAATATTTTTATCAATTTTATAATGTATAACTAAGGCTCAGATGGCCAAACAATAAAACTAATAATAAAACTAATAATAAAAACAGCCTATGATCCTTGAGCAAATAATTAAAGAAACTTGTGCCTGCTTTTCGGATAATCCAAAGCGGATGATCGATATTCTATGGTCGGTTCAGAATCAATTAGGCTGGATCAGTACTGAATCAATAGAGCTCATTGCCAAGCAAACTGAAGCCAAGCAGTTGGACATAGAAAGTGTGGCGAACTTCTATTCATTTTTTCATCAGAAAAAGCAGGGGAAGTTTGTTATTCACTTGTGTGACGATATTATCGATCGCCATGCGGGTATGATCGGCATTGAAGCCACCATAAAAGAAACTTTGAATATTGAGCTTGGCGAAACGACAGCTGATGGCTTCTTTTCGCTTCACCATACACCTTGTATTGGCATGTCCGATCAAGCACCTGCCGCGCTAATAAATAACGTGGTCGTCACCAAACTCAGCCCTACTAAAATAAAGAAAATCCTACAAACACTTAAAAAACACGGCTGTGTAGAAAGTTTATTTAAGGGGAAAGCTTCGTCTGGTCTTGATTTTATTCATAAAATGGTGAAGAGCAATATCCGTAAAGCGGGTCCTCTTTTAGTCGATGCGCACCTGAATGAGTCTGGCTTACAAAAAGCCCTTAACCTTTATCCCAATGAAATTATTGAAACACTTAAAAAGTCTAAACTGAGAAGCCGAGACGACACGGGCATTAGTATTGCAAGCAAATGGCGCAGCGCCAAAAATACCGAAGCCCTTGAAAGCTATGTCGTTTGTAACGCAAATGAAGGCGAATCGGGCGCATTTACAGATAGAGTCTTATTAACCGAACGAACTAATCTACTGTTCGAAGGCATGACCATTGCGGCTTATACCATTGGAAGTACTCAAGGAATATTATATTTACGTGCAGAATATCGCTACCTCCTTCCCCATTTAGAATATGTATTAGAGCAACGCAGACACAAAGGTTTACTCGGCCAAGCTATATCCTTTAACCCAGAAAACAAAGAGATTTTCCATTTTGATATTCGGATACAACTAGGTGCTGACTCTTATATTTGCGGTGAAGAAAGTGCTCTTCTACGCTCTTGCGAAGGTAAATGCGGTGAAACACTACGCACCCTTCACTTTCCGACTAAAGCCGGCTATTTAAACTGTCCAACCATCGTCAGTAATGCTGAAACATTTTGCAATGTTCCACTGATTTTAATGAAGGGTTTTGAGTGGTTTCAAGCAATCGGCACAGAAAAAAGTAAAGGTACAAAACTACTAAGTATCTGTGGTGATTGTAGCAAACCTGGCGTGTATGAGTTCCCCTTTGGCGTCACTGTGCACGAAGTCTTAAAAGCAGTAAATGTTATCGATGCCGTCGCCGTTCAAGTTGGCGGTATGAGCGGTGGGTTTATCGCTAGTGCAGAATTCGACAGACAATTATGCTTTGAAGATTTACCCGCTGGCAGTGCCATTATAATTTTTTCTGAAGAGCCGAGTCTCTCTGACAGAGTTGAATACTTCAAAAGGAAAACCAAAACATCTACTTGTCCACACCCTTTTTCTGAACCTTCGATATAATAAAGCTATATATCAGCATTCAACTTCACCCCTATAGAGAACAATAAATGAACAGTGTAGATTTTGCAGAAACCGTAAAATGGGCAACGCCAAGAGGGCTAACGCTTCACCCGAATATGGAACACAAATGTATTAATGGCATATACGGCGTTTATGCTACTGCAGATATCCCTCAATATTCTTTACTAGTCAGTTACCCTATCAAAGGAACTGTTCCACTTCTTAAAAATTTCTCTTACCCCCCAAATTGCCCTGAACTGTTAAAAAGGCTTCATGTCGCCACTCAAGAATATTCTAAAGGTGAGCAGTCTGAGTGGCAGGGTCTTATGCACTCTGTTGAAAACTTAAAAGCATTAAAAGAAACCAGTGCCTATTTTTTATCAAAAGATGAACTTTCAATCATCCAACAAATGAACCCTTTGCTTCATAGAATTATTGAAGAAAAAAATAGCATCATCGATAGACAGGTTGATAACCTCTGCAAAATAGACCCTACACTGGATAATACTAGTGCCAAAATCGTTGCGCTAAATTTTAAAACTAGAGCCTGGCAGGAAGGATTTTTGCCCATTTTTGATCAATTCAATACCTCAGAAGCCCATGGTGCAAAAGTCTGTAAAAATGAAAACAGTATTTATTTCATATCAATGAGACCTTACAAAGCAGGTGAAGAAATTTGGATTTCTTATGGCACACGAGATATTTACGACTACGCCATAGATTATGATTTCTTTGATTCAAATGCAGTTCATTCAATTTGTTTTGCCGCAAGAGGTTCGCAATTTGCGAATTCCCAACTTGAAGTAAATATCATTAAATATGCAGCATCAAAACATAAAATGGATATCAGCCAAACACCACAAGGCCTTCATTATCAGTTAATGGAAGATGATGCCCGCTTTTTAGAGCACGCTCCTTCAGCTAAATTAATCAATTACATTCAACATACAGCTTTTAGGTCAGCCCAAGAACTTCAGCAAGGCATATGTTCACCGCAATCATTTGATATACGATTAAACCAAATTCTTGATGCTTTGATCTCAATGAATAATGTCGATCAATTTAAAGAACAGCAGATGACACCAAAGTTATTACGCTTTTATCATCTACTAAAGAAAGAAAAACAAATTCTGCTGAACAATAAAGTCTGGGCTAAATTTAATAGCCTTTATGTGAATGAAATTCCTAGCACCATTCAAGATCAAATAATGAGATAAAAATAAGATTATTAACACCGTATTTGATGGAGTTCTTTCTGACTCGCCGCTGCAAGTTAGAAAGAAAGACTCCATCACGTATCATCTACCTTCAGATTCGCTGTACGACTATACCGTGCACGAAGGATCTTGGCGGTACAGTTGATCGAATAACAGACGATTCAGTTCTTTTTTTACCACGCCATAGCACTCGCAAGTTTTGGACTCTAGTCCCGATCGATTCAAAACGGTAATATGGCCACGGCGATAACTGATAATATTTGCACGCTGCAACTTCCCTGCTACTTCGGAGATGCCTTCCCGGCGAACACCAAGCATACTCGCGACTAATTCATGAGTCATAATTAGTTCATTGGAAGGTAATCGGTCTAGTGTTAATAATAACCAGCGACATAATTGCTGCTCCACCGAATGGTGCCGATTGCAGACCGCAGCTTGCGACATTTGAGTCATTAATGCCTGAGTGTAGCGCAACAATAAGCGTTGCAGAAAACCAGCTCGACTAAATTGTTCCATCAGTAATTTGCTATTCAATCGATAAGCATAACCTGCCGTTTGCACTACAGCTGAACTAGCGGTGGTATCCCCTCCCATAAACAGCGAAACCCCAACCATCCCTTCATTTCCGACACCCGCCATTTCTGCTGAGGCGCCAGATTCCATAACATAGTGCAAAGAGATGATCGAGGTAGTTGGGAAGTATGCGTATTGTAATTGTTCGCCTGGTCCGTAAAGAAATTGACCCAGATGTAATTGCTGTAATTCCAAGTATGCTGACAAGGTCTCGAATTCGGCAGTCGGCAACGCTGCAAGCAAATGGTTCTGATTGGGACTATTAACACTATTAACACTATTAACACTATTAGAACTTACCAGTCGATGGGCTAATGTCATCATTAATTACCCTGTTCGAGAATGTTATTTTTTATCATGAGTTCAACACCAAAACCTCGATAACCAATGAATCGCGCAGCAGGATTAAACATTGGTTCACCGCTGACCTGAAATTTTTGCTGCGAACCATCGGCATTGATTCGACTGAAAACAAAATCCAGAAAAGGTTGTCGGCTGGCAATCTTGGCACGAAGCTCTGTTCGTTCAGATTCATTCCACCTCGAAGGTGCATTATCTTTACGTTGATCCGCTAAAGGCTCATTCTCTACACCCAGCATTTCACGAACCGGGCCGGATATTTGGGTGAAGGTACCCTGCTCGTCCTGTTCCCAGTACCAGTCGGAAGCCAGCTCGACTAAACTACGATAGCGGGCTTTACTGAGACTAAGCTCGGCAGTGCGTTCCATAACCGTCTGCTCTAGCTCTTGCTTATAATTACCGAGTTTTTTATACAATAGTCGTACTTCCAGCAGATTGTGGATGCGGGCATTTACTTCAGTAATATCAAAAGGTTTGGTGATAAAATCCTTAGCGCCAGCCGTCAATGCCTGTAATTTTTGATCAGGCTCGGCGATGATCGCCAAAATGGGCCGGTAATTATCACTTTGATTTGAACTTAGCGCCTCCACCACTTGAAATCCATCCATGTTGGGTATTTGGATATCCAGTAGAATCAGGTCATAAACGTTAGTCTGATGTAGTTCATTAATATCAGCTGGATTCATCGCTGTGCTTATATTCAGATAGCCTACCTCTGACAGAATCCTCCCCAAAACGCTCTCGTTAGCTTCGAGGTCATCGACGATCAGAATTTTGGCATTTAGAATCTCTTGCTCACTGATCATGATTTACTCCTCTTGACTCAGTTTCAACGCTAATTGAATGAAGCACTGCCTTATTCCAGTGAGTCGGATATTTAGGCAGGAATTAAGGCATATCAATGGCAGCCACCATATCAGACAGAAGCAGCAAACGCTTGATTTATACTCGCCCAACCTCAGGCTTTAACCGTTTAAGCAAAATACAAGTCAACTTAGATTCATCAATTACTATTTATCTAAGATTTTAGTTATCAATAAGTACATACTGTAGCAATAAGTGTACTAGTGGGTGATGGCCCTCTGGCATGATATGACACTTATTCCTTTGGCACTGGTAACCATCCGGAACCAAAGGTATAAGTTTTTAAGGTTTCTAAAGGAGTAAGTCTATGTTAGTCACATTTAAGAACGAATTCTCTGCCGACGTCACCCTCTTTGGCAAAGTAGCACTGAACCTATTACAGATAATGGGCCTTGGTAGCAGAGTGCCCAGCGCTTTGTATGCAAAAGATGTCGCTGCTGCACTCAACTTACTGAATAGCGCCATCAAGGAACAAGCTTCTGCACCTTCAGTCATAAATGAAGACTGGGATGAAGAGCGCGACGGGCCGGAAGTTAGCTTGGAGAATCGCGCACTGCCATTGATTCAATTATTGACTAAAGCCATGACAACAAAAAGCAGGGTAAGCTGGGAATAAGCCAGCTTTCTAATAAGGTCTTAAGTCTTCCGGCGCAAATGGCTGACTATAATACGGCTTAAACTAGACACCTAAACGTCTTCTGTAGGAGACGTTTTGATTCAGCGCTCTCTTATTCCGACGAGCAAAACCGAAACCAACCATAACTAAACCTAACAGCAATATTGACACAGTTTCTGGAACATTACTGACTTTCTCATCAACAGAAGTGTTCAGAACAACCAAATTTAGTGCTTCTAGTGTGGCATCAAGAACGTGCCAATGATCAAGATCTGTATAGTTGAATGTTGGGACAGTGGTTTCAATCACGTCACTATCAAAACTATCTTGAACAATAATGCTCCCGTTAACGCCAAAACTTAGATAGGCAGCAGCAAAAAAACTGATAGTTCGTTTCATTGTCATCGGTCGTGCCTCATATAATGCATTAAAATAAAATTTTACACCCCCTCGGCAAAACTATTCCCATGAATGTATCTACTTGAATGCAAAGTGGTCAATTTTTTGGTTATCCCAGACACTAAAAAATATTTCTTAAGACAGAAGCATGATAAAGGGTGTACTTATAGTTTATCGGTGCGCTAACGCACTGACACAATTTCTCTGATCGCTCAGTCTAGCCCTTCTCGACAAGCGGCAACTTCGCAGGCTACGAGAATTATTTCTTGGAGAAGAGTATGCATTCGCCATTTAAAAAGTTAATTTTAGCGTCCGGCCTATCCCTGGCTATGATCCAGTTTAGTTACTTAGCTCAAGCTGATACTTTGGCTCAGGATATGACTGAAGTCAGTCAGTCTGTGCAAATATCTACAGCCTACACCTTAAGTCCATTTTTACGCACCCACGACCTGCAGGTATCCGTACAAGGCAACAAAGCGACACTGACAGGGAAGGTAGAAGCCGAGATCAATAAAGATTTAGCCATGCAAATTGCTTTGGGTGTCACCGGAATTGAAGAGGTAGATAACCAGATCACTATCGAAAAAGACTTGGTTGCCCCAAAAGCAGATGAAGAACGAAGTTTTGGTCAAATCGTAGATGATGCCACGATCACGGCATCTGTAAAATCGAAACTCCTGTGGAGCAAATTTGCCGAAGGCTTGAACACCAATGTTGATACCGAATCCGGAAAAGTTACATTAAAGGGTACTGCCGACACAGGAGCTGCCAAAGAACTAGCAGGACGCTTGGCAATGAACACCAGGGGCGTAGCATCGGTTGATAACCAGTTGAAAATCAAAAATGAGAAGCCCTCAGTAGTAGACAAAGTAGAAAAAGCAATGGATAGCACTGGTCAGTCACTCTCTGATAGTTGGATTACTACCAAGGTAAAGTCTACCTTCATGTACTCAAGTAATATCAACGGCAGTCAAATCTCGGTGAGTACTGATAAAGGCAAAGTGAACTTAAGCGGCATGGTTTCAAGTGCTGTCGAACGTGCTCTTGCCATGGAAATTGCCCAAAATGTGCGTGGCGTAAAAAGCGTTAGCGCAAAAGAACTAAAATATTGAATTGTTGAACCTCTTACCAAGAAGTACACTTAAAAAGAACGGGGCGCACAACTTGCGTCCAATCGATTTCGATGCTGTCAGGCCCCATTCAGACTGATAAAATCTTCATCCTTACCCATTGCAATAGATAACTGAGGATAACGATGGCTACTGCTACCTGGTTCTTGCTTGTTGGACTTTTATTACTATTGATGGGACTGACCTATCCTTTCCTTAAGCGTCAGCCCATTACCTCATCCATCATTTACCTACTTGTCGGCATTGCTATTGGCCCCATGGGATTCGGGTTGTTTCACTTCAACCCACTTAAACAGTCCGGGACTCTGGAAATTCTGACCGAAATAGCTGTATTAATTTCACTGTTTTCAGCTGGTGTCAAAATGCCTGTACCGATGACATTGGCACGCTGGCAAGCACCGCTACGTCTGGCTTTTCTATCCATGGCCATGACCGTCGGCCTGGTTACCCTATTTGGCTATTACTTCCTCGGCATACCGCTGGGCGCAGCCGTTTTACTGGGAGCGATTGTAGCTCCCACCGACCCAGTGCTGGCCACCGATGTGCAGATGCGCCGGCCTGGCGATAATGACCACTTACGTTTTTCTCTCAGTTGTGAGGCGGGAATGAATGACGGAAGTGCCTTTCCTTTTGTCATGCTTGGCTTGGGCTTACTGGGTTTACATGATCTGGGTGATTTTGGTTTACGCTGGGTTCTGGTAGATCTGTTATGGGCGACCGCAGCAGGCATCGGTATTGGGGCGTTTGCAGGCATAGGACTTGCCCATTTGGTCACATGGATCAGACATAAACGACAAGGGGTTCATTTACTAGATGATTTTTTGGGCTTAGGCCTAATTGGTGCGGTCTATGGTCTAAGCGTATGGTGTCAGGCTTGGGGCTTTTTGGCGGTATTCGCAGCCGCTGTGGCCTTACGTCAAACGGAATTAAAAATAGTTGGCGCGGCTGATGAGCTCCCTCTTGGTTTACAAAGCGATGTACTAGGTGGGCTAAAACCAACCGATCCTCGCCCAGGAAAAAAGCAGGTGCATCAGGTCAGCGAGGCCTCACTGGTATTTAAAGAGCATTTGGAGCGACTCTCGGAAATGGTATTGGTACTTTTAGTCGGCGGAACATTGTTCTTTGATTCATGGAGTTGGCGAGCTATCGGCTTTGCGCTATTCCTATTTATGATCGCCAGACCTGTGAGCGTATTTACTAGCCTCTTGGGTACTCGTATGCCAGTGAAAGAACGACAGATGATCGCTTGGTTTGGTGTGCGTGGTATCGGCTCTCTCTACTACCTGATGTACGCAATTCAACACGGACTGTCTGAAGCAGTAAGCCTGCAACTAATTCAATTAACGTTGGTCGTAGTTACCTTATCGATTCTCTTGCATGGCGCGAGCGTCAAACCCCTTATTCTCCGCTACTCAAAGCGCCACCGATAGGCATTAAAAATCGCATCTAACGCAGCTACAATTATCGAATCATATGATTTTTTGCTGAGGAACCATATGGTCACAGGTTAACCCTTTTATTCTTCTGGGCGCGCCTGCATCATTGCATCATAAGCTCTCGCTGCCGCCCATTCATTTTCTTGATAATACTGCTGAATTAAGCTTTCGATTTGCTCTGTTTTATCAGTTTCACTTAAACCAGAATCTCTAATGATGCTTTTTTCGATGAGAAAAGCATCATATTTTTCTATCCATTGCAGTTCAGCATTGGCCAATTCGAGATAGTCATCAGCCACCTCTGCGCCATAGTCGTGCGTGATAGCTTCATGAATATCTTGATTAGGATTAGTCGAGGTCGACTGAATTTCTTTAAATTTTTCTTCTGTCTTTTGCCAATCTAAAAAAGCCTCACTGGGCTCTAAATCAAATTCAGGTTCTTGTTGTACCTCTTCATCCTTCAAACTAGCCAAATGCATACCTATCAAAATTTGCTCAGTCATTGTCTCGGCTGATTTATTATTCGCTAGCGCACTCGAAAGATAGGCTTGCTCCCGCTCATGTAATTGATACGTTTGTTCAATTTTTTGAGCAAGAATATCTGCTACATCGTAAGGTAAGTAGTCTCTTAATAAAGAATTAATTTTCTGAAAATCTGAATCACTCAAATCCTCTGGCAAACGAGACACGAAAAAATCTATTGCTGCTTTTTGCTCAAAGCGAATATCTAAGGCCTCACTATTGCTCAAAAATACAGGCACCAGAGAGTTTTCTAAAACATCACTGACATTCAACAGGCTTTCATCATCAAGCGAAGATAGTGGGTTATTTGCAGTAGCGTCTAAAGTTGAATATTGCGAGGCAAGCGGTAAAGCTTCAGGAAACTCGACGGAGTGATGTTTGGAAGTCATTGATTCCTGAGAGCTCTCATATTCAGTGCTGACTTTTAATGAAGACGAAAGTATTTGAATCTGTTCAGACTTATCCTGTTGATCTGCGTTTTCAGATGTTTGACTCTGATTATTTTTGTCATTTACACTAAATTTCATCGCAAAAATTAGGATAAGTGTAAACAGAATACCAATTACGGACAGCTGTATCCGACTTAACTTAATTCCTTCAAATATACTCATTTCGATTTACTAATTAATATGCAATGTATTAACTTGGATGTCAGCCTTCATTGACAGTTTTCTAATTTCTTCATCAACCTGAACTTGAATTAAATCTGCCTTAATAACTTGTCGCGCTTCATCGAAAGGCGGTTTATCAAAGCTATTTTTATCAATTAACTGGACCACTTTCCAAAGACCATCTTGTTGTATTACTTTGGAAACAAACTCACCCATTTTTGTGGCGTCCACAACACTCACGACGGACGGTTCTAATTCTGTTTGATCTAACCAGGGTGTCTCAATTTTTTCATAGGAATGCTTGAAGGTTTTATTATCTTTTAGATGAGATAGCAATTTTTCCGCTTCTTCATTCGAAGGTGTTATCCATAAGTTAAATCTATACAAACTAGTCGACTTTTCAGCCTCGTACACAGCACGAATATCATCCTCGGTAATAGTAATTTTTTCCATAATTTGCCTGACCATGAGCTGGGCCAGCAAAGTTTGGCGAGCCAATTCGATTTCAATCTTATTCGTATTTAATTGATCAACTTTCAAACGTAAAGCTTCTTGGGCTAAGACCTCGGTTAATACCAAGTCTTCTGTAGCCTGAGCTTTGATTGCTGATAGTTCGTCTTCAGATAAAGCAAACTCTGTATGTTCCTGATCTTGTCGTTGACGGCTTCCAAGCAAGAACTGATACATTGAAATACTTAAATTCTTGCCATTCACACTTGCCACTATGCTTGGATCCAGATCTTTTGCCTGAACAGCAAACGATAAGGCAACAAATAAGCTAAGAATAAAAAAAAGTGAGAATGCGTTTTTAGACGAAAAGACAGATACTTTCATAGGAATACAGCCATGTTCATATTTTTATAATGTTTAAAGGCCTGCGAAATAACGAGTCAACAATAAAGTATGAATCTTCATTTCGCAGACTAATTTAATCATTTTCAATTTTTAAAGATACTAAATTATTATTCTAATTATAGTGTCTATCTAATTATAGATAACGGCGAACATCTTTATATACGCCGTTCCAAACCATAAGTGTTAAATGACCCACCCAAGATGTCATACGACTTGTTCCACACTTAGCATTGGTTTGAGGAATGATAATTTCATCCACAGGTGACCAAAGAGATACATCACAACCACGACCAGCTAGCGATTGCTGAAAAGACGAGTTATAACGCATTTCTGTACAGGCAGGACTAAAGCAACCATATGCCCATGATGTACCTTTATGTGGCGTACCAAGTGTCACTAAACGATTAGTAGCAGATGAACCACCTTCAAACACACGATACCAACGTGATACTAAACCACCATTTGAGTGCGCTATAATTTTCGCTTTACGGTTATTGTGATTAGGACGAATATTATTGATGAATGACTTTAACTCTTTCGCGCTGGTCTTGTTGCTTTTCGTTAAGCTGCTATAGCCAAACTTATATAATGCACAACTTGGTGTGCCATCATTTTTAAAACGATTAATCATGGTGTTAAATTGAGAACCCCAACCGGCATAACCATGAACGAAGACAATCGGATCTGCATTACACGCAGCAGAAGCTGTGCCCGAACCAGCTAATGCTGCTAATAAAGCAAAAGCAGTGATTAGATTTATTTGAATTTTCATACGTATTTCCTTTTATTTTTGTTTTCGAAATTAACCAAAATTTAGAAGTTTTGCTCACTAAACAACATAAGCAAAATACAGTATAGGATTTGATCAAATCAAAAAACTATCCCCCAAATGGGTGAAAAAAGTCAAAACATGATCAAACACTCAAAAGGGAAACTGAAAAATATAAACCTGTCGAAAAGTAAATATTTGCTTCCTTTCGTGTAATTTTCTTTGGGCTTTCAACAGGTTCATTTTGGTTAATTACAGGTAACGGCGAACATCCGTATATACACCATTCCAAACCATCAACGTTAAATGACCTACTGAAGATGTCTGACGACTTGTACCGCATTTAGCATTAGTCTGAGGAATGATAATTTCGTCAAGTGCAGACCAAAGTGAAACATCACAACCACGGCCAGCTAGAGACTGCTGAAAAGATGAGTTATAGCGCATTTCTGTACAGGCAGGACTAAAGCAACCATAAGCCCATGACGTACCTTTATGCGGCGTACCAAGTGTAACTAAACGATTGGTAGCAGATGAACCACCTTCAAACACACGATACCAACGTGACACTAAACCACCGTTTGAATGCGCTATGATTTTTGCTTGACGGTTATTGTGATTAGGGCGAATATTATTGATGAATGACTTTAACTCTTTAGCGCTGGTCTTATTGCTTTTAGTTAAACTGCTATAACCAAATTTGTATAAGGCGCAACTAGGCGTACCATCATTTTTAAAGCGATCAATCATGACATCGAACTGAGAACCCCAGCCAGCATAACCATGAACGAAGACTATGGGGTCTGCATTGCAGGCGGCAGAAACTGAACCGGAGCCGACTAAAGCCACCACTAATGCAAAAGCGGAAATTAGATTTATTTTAATTTTCATACAGGTTTCCTTTTATACTTATTTTCAGAATTAACTAGTTTTATTCATTATGCTCATAAAACAACATCAGCTAATGCCAGTATAAAATTCAACCAAAGAAAATGACTATCCCCCATTTGGGTAGTATTTTTAATACCTCGAAGTTTCATTCAAAAAATGAGTGTTAAAGAACAATTATTGGTATGTAGATAACATAGCTCAAGATTTAATATCAGCTTGTCATAGTTCCCTGACATCAAGTTTAATCTTGAGATCTAAACTTATGAGGTATTGCAAAGCTCGCCACAATAACCACAGCGCCAAGAGTAGGTAAATAATAGCCTGTACCTTCCGGCAATAGTGTTCTTAAGAATACAAAGGTCACCGCGGTAGGTGCAATATAACGCACCAATACCTGCCAACAAGAAAGCCAGATAGCTGTTGTCATCATCTGCGCCTTCACCATATCTCGACTCAAAGACCAACCTACAAACAATGCAATGAGTACGCCTCCCAATGGCATCATAATATTGGTCATAAACTCCAAGACATCAAACGGGCTCTTGCCAAATAAATCATGTGTAATGGTCCCAGAAGACCAGATATTAAAACTGAATACTGTCAGTAAGCCAAGTAACCAGCATCCGCCCCCCATCAAGGCGACCGCTTTAGGACGGCTAATTTTAAATTGCTCTATAAAATAGCCTGCAACCGGCTCGACCAAAGAAATTGCAGAAGTCAGAGCTGCGCCAATTACCAAAACGAAGAATACGCCACCGAGCATTCCCCCTCCAGGTAAATCGGCAAAAGCCAGTGGCAAGGTTACAAACATGAGCCCAGGGCCTTGACCTGCTTCTAAGCCTTGACCAAACACTAAAGAAAAAATAGCAACACCCGCCAATAAAGCAATCAGAGTGTCAACAATCGCGATAGAAATCGCTGTTCGTGTTAGTGAGGACTCAGGCGACATATAAGCGCCATAAGCCATAATCGCCCCCATGCCTAAGCTTAAGGTAAAAAAGGATTGCCCCATCGCATCAAGCCAACCTTCCAAACTCAAATCTTCGATATTAAAGGTAAAAAGAAAATTAAGTGCTGCTGACAAGTCCCCTTCGATAGCACCATAAATCACAACAACCATCAAAATAATAAATAAAGCGGGCATCATAAAACGCAAACCATTTTCTATGCCTTTATGAATCCCCATACCCACAATTAAAATAGAAACACCCATAAATATACTGTGATATAAAACCAACAAACCAGGTGAGGCTAGTAATTCATCAAATCCGCTACTAATAACCTCAGCACTAGCACCCGATAAACTGCCAGAGAACATTAAACCGGAATAGTGGATAGCCCAGCCGGCAATAACCGAGTAAAAACTAAGAATAATAAAAGCAGCCAGTGCGCCCATCCAACCAATAGTTTTCCAAGCGGGGTGGCTATTATTCGCTGAAATTAAATCTTTCATCCCCATTATCGGGCTTTTACGTGATGCCCGACCTAACAAAGTTTCAGCAATTAAGATTGGAATACCCACCGCGGCGATTGTTAAAGCATAAACAAGAATAAACGCACCACCACCATTTTCACCCGCTAAATAAGGAAAGCGCCAAAGATTGCCCAAACCAACAGCCGAGCCAACGGCTGCTAGTAAGAATGTACCTTTATGTGTCCAGATTTTTGGGTTACTCATGTTATTCATCCAATACGTGTTGTTCGCTATCACTGCAGACATAGTGCAGTTTAGTTTTCTTATCAAGCTAATTTTTATACTTATTTTACTTATGATATCCAGAGCTATAATTTTGCCCGTAGACTTATAGCTTGTAAAAGGTACTGGTTGCCTTAACTCTTATGCAATTCAACAAATCAAACTGTTGAACGATTAAATATTTTTTTCATCTTTTGACTCACATTCGCGCCTAGAACTAATAAACAAGGTGTCAATAACAAGGTCAATACCGTCGCAAAAGATAAGCCTCCTGCAATAGCGCTTGAGAGCTGTTTCCACCACTGGGTTGATGGCGCTCCAAAAGCGACCTCTCTATTAATGAAGTCTATATTCATCGCCAGCACCATAGGAACCAAACCTAGCACGGTCGTGCCGGCCGTTAGCAAAACAGGACGCATTCTGATTTCACCGGTTTTAAGTGCCGCGTCAAATGGAGATAAGCCTTCTTTCAGGTAGACATTATAGGTATCGATTAGAACAATATTGTTGTTCACCACTATTCCGGCTAAAGCAATAATCCCTAGACCCACCATGACGATACCAAAAGGCTGGGCTGTAATCATCAAACCTAACAAAACGCCCGAGGTCGAGAAAATGATCGCACTTAAGACCAAGAAACTTTGGTAGAAGCTATTAAATTGCACGACGAGAATGAGCAGCATGATAAACAAAGCGGTCATAAATGCCGATGTTAGAAACTCCATGGTTTCCTTTTGATCTTCTTCTTCCCCTTTCACATTGATATGAACATCCGGGTGCATTTCACTTAAGTCAAACGAAGCCTGTAGCGTTTTCAATCGCTCACTTGCAAGCTGTCCCTCGTTGATATCAGCTTGTAAGGTAATCGCCCTTTTAGCATCAACTCGTTTGATTGTCCCTGTTTTGGGAGCAGGTACTAATTTAACGAAGTTACTAATAGGCACCATGCCTTTAGATGTTTGAATTCTAAAGCTATCGAACTGATCTAAATTCCGCTGTTGTGACGGGAATCGGATGCTGATATCAACTTCCTCGATGGTATCGTTAGGTCGAAACTCGGCCACTCGAAAGCCATTGGTTATCATTTGAATCGCACTACCCACCAATGAAATATCTGCGCCAAAGCGCGCTGCTGCTTCACGGTCAACTTCTAAGCGCCACTCAATACCTGGCAAGGCACGATCATCTTCAATATCTTTAAAACCACCCAGACTTTCCATTTTTTTTCGAATAGCATCAACTGTCTCACTCGCGTGTTCAGGAGTGGATGAGCTAATTTGAAGCTTTATTGGTTTACCTCCAGAAGGTCCATTTTCTGCTTTTCTGAACTCCAAGTTAAGACCAGCAATATCTTTGGTCATATCAGCCATCTGATCTAGAATTTCACTAGCCGGTCTTCGTTTGTCCCAATCAATAAACTGAAATTGAATCGAGCCTATGACATCTTCTGAAACGCCACTAAACGACTGATTAAAAGAACGCGCATACACCGATTGAAGTTCCGACATGCCATAAAAACGCTGTTCAACTTGTTTCAATAAGGCATCTTTTTCATGTATGGATAGATCCCCTCTCGCATGAACTAGCACCTGTGCATTATCAGGCTCTACTTCAGGGAAAAACTCAACGCCTTTACCAAACACTCCGTAGGCGGCATAAGTCATAAAAATAATAATAAGAGAGGCAAACAATGTTTTTGCAGGATGACGTAATAAACTTGCCAACAAAGCACTGTAACCTTTACTAAAGCTATTACGCTTTTCCTGGAGCTTGCCAGAGCCCGCATTGATCTGCTTATGCTTTCCTAACCAAGACCCTAGAACCGGCAAGAAAATAAGCGCAACCACTAAGGAAACGCTCAAACAGATCATGACCGTAATCGGTAAAAATTTCATAAACTCGCCTACTGTACCAGGCCAAACAATCAAAGGCATAAATACGGCTAAGGTGGTTGCGGTCGACGCGATGATTGGCCAAGACATGCGTTTAGAAGCACTCGCAAATGCAGGGCCGGCTTCCATTCCCTCATCCTGATTTCGAGAGGCAAGTTCGGCCACTACAATCGCGCCGTCCACCAGCATACCCACCACCAGAATTAGACTGAACAGTACGACAATATTCAGGGTGAAGCCCATCATGTGAATAATCATGATACTGACGACAAAGGAGCCGGGAATGGCAAAACCGACTAATAAGGATGAACGCAAACCTAAAGCACCTACAATGACAATCATCACCATAATAATCGCGCTAGATATATTATTTTGCAGGTCTTGAAGCATTTCGACGATTTGATTCGATTTATCAAGAATATAAGTGTGCTCAATTGAAGCAGGCCAAAACTCTTGTTTTTCATCAACAATAGCTTTCACTTGGGAAATCACTTCGATGATGTTTGCACCCACTCGTTTCTTAACTTCTAGGGATAAAGCAGGCTGACCATTTACTCGCGCAAAACCCGCTGGATCTTTGAAGGAACGCCTAACCGTTGCAACATCTCTGAAACTAACGACGGTGTCGCCCACCACCTTAATAGGAAGAGACATCACGTCTTCAAGATCTTCAATAACGCCCGGCACTTTGATGATCTGGCGACCTAAACCACCGTCTATCGCGCCCGCTGCCACTAGTTGATTGTTTCGATTAACGATCGTCAGAACACTTTCAAAATCAATACCGTAGGTTTCTAATACCAAAGGATCGACCAGAATTTCTAGGACTTCTTCCCTATCTCCACCGATATCAACTTCGAGCACACCAGGTAATGATTCAATTTCATCTTTCAGATCACGAACGATATATAAAAGCTGCCTTTCTGAAACTGGGCCTGCCAAACTCATACTCAAAACAGGAAATAAGGCAACGTTGACTTCGTTTACAACTGGCTCGTCACTTTCACTTGGCAGCTTACTTTTAGCTCGGTCTACTTTTTCACGAACATCATCAAGCGCATTATCACTATTAAAACCTGCATCAAATTCTAAAGTGACCGAGGCGTGACCTTCTGACGCGATAGAACTCATTTCTTTCACACCCTCTATCGACCTTAGCTCTTTTTCCATCGGTCTAACGAGTAAGCGCTCAGCATCTTCTGGAGAAATACCCTCGTGTGACATAGAGACGTAAACGATTGGAATCGCAATGTCTGGCTCGGACTCTTTAGGGATATCTTGATAAGCAGTTATCCCACTAATAAATAAGAATAACAGTAGCAAAAGCATGGAACGTCGATGAGCAATTGCCCAATCAACTATGCCAATACTTTTCGTGTTTACTTCTGAATCAGTAGTATTAGATTCCTGATTCATTATTCAGACTCTCCCTGAATATTTGAATCTGGAACTTCTTGGGCATCGTCGTAAATCGGGTCAACTAATTCGCCATCAGAAACAAAGCCATGACCTACTGTAATAAGCTCAATCACATCAGGCAGCCCTTCTAGCCAAATACCTTGATTATCACTACGAATCATTGAAACGTTATGACTCGCCACTCTTTTTTCCGCATCCAAAGTTTTGATTTGTAAACTGCCATCACTACTTAAGTTTAATAGCGAAGGTGACATCAGATAGGCCGAACGTTCGCCCAGAGAAATACGAACTCGTGCACTTTGTCCAAAGTATTGAACATCGGCTAGATTTTTGGCTTTTGCTTCAATTAAAAAAGTACGTGTCGCGGAATCCGCCGATGACGAAATGTAAGTAATTTTACCGCTGAGTTGAGTGCCATTTAGCAGAGTCGCTTCCACCAATTGTCCCTTCCTGATTTTCGCAATATGCTGCTGAGGAACCTGTGTAGTGATCGTGACCCAATCTTGATCGACCAAGGTAGCGATAGCAGTTCCTGGTGAAACATAATCACCTAACTCGACGTGCACCTCATTTAAAACCCCCTTAAAGGCTGCACTTATATTTGTTTGCTTAATTTCTACCTCAATTTCTTTTACTTCAGCCTGAGCGGCTATAACATCTGATAGATTTTGTTGATAGCGATTTTCTGAGATCATCTTTTTATCTATCAGACTTTTACTGGATGCCAACTCTGTTTGCTTAACACGCAATTCAGCTTTTGCCTTTGCCAAACGCGCTTCACGATCATTCATCGCTAAAGACAAAATCGCCTGGCCTGCGTTTAAGATGTCACCCTTGGTTGCACGTATTTTTTCGATAGTGCCTTGAGTTTCTGCTCTTACCTCTATTTGTCTTGCCGCTTCAATACCACCCTGAAGCAAGATTTGATCTTGCATTATTTGAGCGACACGCTTTTGCACTTTCACTTTGAATGCAGGGACTACTCCCTCTGTTTGTTCAGAAGAAAGTTGCTCAGCAGTTTTGCTGTCTTCACTCTCGGAAAAGGAACCGGAAAGAATCCAGATAGTAGCGATAACAGCCATTGAAATTGAAAGAATAACGGAACGGTTCATGAAACCTCAGCAAAGCAATAAATTAAGGGGCACAGAATATAAGATAATCAGACCTCTTTATATGACCCGCAGTCATAAGCTTGAATTGATTATCATTTATTATTTTGTCAGTTCAACTTAAGACTAAGTTCACCAGCCCTTTGTATTCTGGCGAACCAAGTCTGACATCATTTGAATGTGGTCAGTACGATCATTTAAACATGGAATATAGTGATATTCTTTACCGCCGGCTTCCATAAAAAATTCTCTATTTTCAACTTCCAGCTCCTCTAAAGTCTCCAGACAATCTGACGAAAACGCTGGACTAATAATATCAACACGAGAAACGCCCTCTTTGCCCCACGCTTTCAGGGTGAAATCGGTATAAGGCTTGACCCACTCCTCTCGCCCGAATCGAGACTGAAAGGCACATATCCACTCGCCATCTTTCAAAGCCAACTCTTCAGCTAGTGCTTTAGCCGTTGCTCGACATTGTGACGGATATGGATCACCTTTATTTTCATAACGCTGAGGAATACCGTGAAATGACATGAGCAGCTTTTCACCGCGACCATTCTTATCCCAGTACTCACGTACTGAAGCTGCAAGTGATTGGATGTAAGCCGGATATTGATGGTATTCATTCACCCATCGAATTTCGGGTAAATGAGGGCAAGCTTTTAAACCTAAAGCTAAACGATCATAAACGGCAGCAGTGGTAGAAGATGAAAACTG
>CAXBKC010000007.1:0-21768 GCA_963975615.1 uncultured Oleiphilus sp. | reverse complement strand
AACGGAACAATAGCGGCTGCGGTGAATGGAACGTTACCGATTGGTGTTCTTGTCGCGTCTCAAGACGGCGGATGCCCTTCTTTAGCAGGTTTAGACCTAACAGGAGCAGTACCCGCAGATATCGGTACAGCACTTGCTGAAGTAACTACAGGAAATTGTGGACCTACGGCGCAAGCTCAACTAGCCGGTGCACAAACACTTGTGCGGACTGTTGCAAATGGTGCAAGTACTATTCCAGGCTTAAATCGTATTACTGGTGTTGATGAACGTCACTTCGGTTTTACTTCTGCCGGTGCAGGTGTAGCTCCTAATGCAATGGACTACACAGGCTCTAGTGCAGCCAACTCTTCAGGCTCTTTGTTTATTAATCTAACTAGCTTCTTAACTTCTCGTGATAACCTCCGCCAACAGGTTCTTGACTTATTAGCAGTTCGTAAGTCTCTGGGTACTATTGATGTAAATGGTGCATCAGCAAATGGTGACATGAGCGATAGTGATGTTTACTTTATTGGACACTCTTTAGGGACCATAAATGGCTTACCTTTTTTAGCAGTCGCAAATAATTCAACGACGACAACAGACGACATTACTGCTGCTAATATGCTAACACCTGGTTCTGGTATCACAAGATTACTTGAAAACTCGCCATCTTTCAGCGTGCCTATTCTTGCTGGTCTTGCTTCGCTCGGCTTAACACAAGATACATCTAACTTTCAGGCTTATATGAATGTGTTACAGGCCACGCTTGATTCTGGTGATCCAGCTAACTTCGTGCAAGACTTAGGTCCAGGCAATCAAAATACTGCAGTCTTATTCACACTGGTTGTTGATGACGCCACTATCCCTAACTCTTTGGATAGTGACACTGAAGTGCTTGGAAATGGCTCAATTGCTTATATGTCTGGCTCTGAACCCTTAGCTGATTTAATTTCTGCGACTGCCCTAGCAGCATCTGATGCAACTTCCCCTCCTTCAGCCGTGGCTTTAGGTCAGCGTGAAGTTCGTTTTAAGTCAGAAGGTGGCAAAGTTACTCATGGAACACCGGTATTCCCGTCATCAGGTACAGCTGAAGAAGTGGCTGCATTTGCTGAAATGGTAGGACAAGCAACTTCAATTGTACTTTCTGGCGGTGCTGGCGTTCAGATTAGTAACGGCGACACAATTGAATAAGTAAGGTATGATTTTAAAAAAGCCCGCAGTTTGCGGGCTTTTTTTTGGGTCAATAGGGGTCGACCATAAGTCGTAAGCTGTCAACAGGACGATGAAGTTCGTTGAGCTTTCCTCCCTGAGTTTATCTATGGGTCGAAACGTGCAAGAAACATAATCCTCTGGTTACCGGAAGACCCTTCGACAAGCTCAGGGAGCGGTAACTTCAGTTTCAATAAGCGTCATCCATCGCCGACCCCAAAAAAAATCCCCGCACTTAGCGGGGATTTTAATTTTAACGAAAGCTTATCTAGACCTAGCCCTGATCACGCCCTTTACCAGCCGCAATTCGTAATCTCAATGCATTCAGCTTGATAAAGCCTTCTGCATCTTTTTGATCATATGAACCGCCATCATCTTCGAAGGTTGCGATCTTCTCATCAAATAATGAGTCTTCCGACTTACGGCCAACCACAACCACGTTACCTTTATATAGTTTCAATCTAACGACACCGTTCACATAATGCTGAGTCTCGTCAATTAGGGCCTGAAGCGCTTTTCGCTCTGGCGACCACCAGTAACCGTTATAAACTAACTCGGCATACTTAGGCATGATGCTGTCTTTAAGGTGGGCTGATTCTTTATCTAGCGTAATAGATTCAATCGCACGGTGTGCTTTCATCATAATTGTGCCGCCTGGTGTTTCATAACAACCACGAGACTTCATGCCAATATAGCGGTTTTCGACGATATCTAAGCGCCCTATTCCATTCGCACCACCAACTTCATTCAGATCAGCTAGAATAGTTGCCGGGCTTAACGCTTTACCATTAATCGCAACGATATCGCCTTTCTCATAAGTTAACTCTATATAAGTCGGCTCATTAGGAGCATTTTCTGGTGACACTGACCAACGCCACATTTCTTCTTCTGGCTCTTGCCATGGATCTTCAAGAATATCGCCTTCATAAGAAATATGAAGCAAGTTAGCATCCATTGAGTAAGGTGATTTACCTTTTTTCTTCTCAACATGAATACCATGTTTTTCACAGTAAGCCATTAGGCTTTCACGCGAATTTAAATCCCATTCTCTCCAAGGTGCGATCACATGAACACCTGGTTTTAATGCATATGCACCTAATTCAAATCGGATCTGGTCATTACCTTTACCGGTTGCGCCATGAGAAATAGCATCTGCGCCTGTTTTATTGGCTACTTCGATCATCTTTTTGGCAATCAAAGGGCGAGCGATAGATGTACCTAACAAATACTCACCTTCATAGATGGTATTTGCACGGAACATTGGGAATACGTAGTCGCGAACAAACTCTTCTCGCACATCTTCGATGTAGATTTCTTTAACACCTAATGCTTCTGCCTTTGCGCGAGCTGGTTCAACTTCTTCACCCTGACCAAGATCGGCAGTATACGTTACCACTTCACATTGATAGGTTTCTTGCAGCCATTTAACAATGACAGATGTGTCGAGACCACCTGAATAGGCTAAGACGACCTTGTTAATTTTTGACATAAAGCAGCTCCAATTTGTCGCGTTTATTGTTGAAGTAAAATAAACTCAATTCTAAAAAGTCTGCATTTTACTTGTACCTAGCACACAAACACAACAAGCAGCCTCAATTCATTGCACTCGCTCTAATCTAACCGTTGTTCGTCTATTTTGAAATTTATTCGCGGCTGTATCATTTCCCGCTACCGGAAACCTTTCTCCGTGATAACGCGTTCTGATAATAGCGTCAGGTAAACCGTTCGACACTAAATAATCTCTTACTGCTTCCGCTCTTGCTTTTGAAAGCCGTCGGTTATAAATACGCCTACCCGTACTATCGGTATGGCCATCTATATAAATAGCATTCACGCTCGAATCGGCATTAACATAGAGGATCACTGAATCTAATTGCGTCATATCTGCCTCGGTCATATCGGCTTTATCAGACTCAAAGTGTACTTTTGACCTTTCTACTTGTCGGAAGTTAATGGGCAATAAGCCCGAGGTGCAGTCTAAAAAACCATTATAAACAGACGCAAAATTGATACTATTTACTTGAACTCGAATAGAATCATCCGAATACCAAGCTTTACGGGTAAATGTCGGCGTCATTCCTGCCATAAGCCCCTGCATCATGGCAGTTGCTCGCTTACGCTCCACCTTCAAGGGTTTATTTGAATCTTGGACGTCAACATAACCCAAGTTTTGCACTTCGTTTCCTGGACGCCAAGACGAAGCTTCAATAACCAGCGCTGCTTTACCCTTTTTCATTGGGTTTTGAACGGTACTCGTCCAAAATTGTAATTCTTCACCTGCCTCATGATAAAACACACCCTTGCCGTAGTCTGGAATATCATGCACAAGGCTACACTCAAAAATTGAGGATGATAAATACCACTGACTTTTATCTAACTTAGCACTAAATGTTTTGGCGTGGGTTAGCGGTGACTGAACAAGAAAAACTAACAATAATGACACTATTGAAAGCCAAGTCGCTAAGCTATTTGTTTCTCGCGATGTAGAAATGTGCCAAACAGATTGAATCATATTTTTAATAACCTACTAAAACATGGCAATTGTTTGCCCTTTTTATAAAAAAGCTCTGATATACTTCGGGTCGACGGTCTATTTAACATGCCTTGTTAAGCGACATACGGAATATATTAAGGATAAATGTGCATAACCAATCTGATAAAAGCAATTCTCACGCCATCTCTAAACGTTTCAGAGGTTATTTACCTGTTGTCATTGATGTTGAAACTGGCGGGTTCAACTCAAAAACTGATGCATTACTCGAAATTGCAGCGGTTATAATAGATATGAAGTCGGATGGCGACTTATATTTAAAGGAAACGATACACTGCAATGTGGAGCCGTTTCGGGGTGCAAACTTGGAACCCGCAGCGCTAGAGTTTACCGGAATTGATCCAAATAGCCCTTTTCGAAATGCATTATCTGAAAAAATGGCTTTGGATAAAATATTTACGCCTATTCGCAAAGCTATCAAAGATACTAATTGTACGCGCGCTATCTTAGTTGGCCATAATTCATCCTTCGATCATAATTTTGTTTTTGCTGCAGCGGAAAGAACAGGCATAAAGCGTAACCCTTTCCACCCATTCTCTTCATTTGATACCGCCACCATGGCCGGTTTAGCCTATGGTCAAACGGTTTTAGCCAAGGCCTGCTCAATGGCAAGTATTGATTTCAATGGCAAAGCAGCGCATTCTGCAAAATACGATACCGAAAAGACCGCCGAGTTATTTTGTAAAATAGTGAATAAGTGGAACAACTTAGGTGGCTGGCCGCTGTAGTCACTAATAGCCATTTATTTCAGCCATAAAAAAACCGAGTCACTTTAATTAAAAGTACTCGGTTTTTTATTATGCCTTAAAGGTTATAAACCTTCAGAGTTCTCTGACAAGTATGCAGCCACACCTTCTGGAGAAGCATTCATACCCTTATCACCTTTCTTCCAACCAGCAGGACAAACTTCACCATGCTCTTCGTGGAATTGTAGTGCATCAACTAAACGAATAAGCTCGTCCATGTTTCGCCCAAGTGGTAAGTCATTCACGATTTGTGAACGAACTACGCCTTCTTTATCGACTAAGAAAGCACCACGGAATGCAACACCACCATCAGATTCAACATCATAAGCTTTACAGATGTCATGATTAATATCAGCAGCCATCGTGTAAGAAACCTGGCCAATACCACCTTTATTGATCGGTGTATTTCTCCAAGCATTATGTGTGAAGTGTGAATCAATAGAGACAGCGATAACTTCAACGCCACGCTCTTTAAAGTCTGGAATTCTGTGATCTAGTGCAATCAATTCTGAAGGGCATACAAATGTGAAATCTAAAGGATAGAAGAAAACAATAGACATCTTTCCTTTAGCCGCTTCTGAAAATGTAAATTCATCAACAATCGTACCATCTGCTAAAACAGCTGGAACAGTAAAATCAGGTGCTTTTTTACCAACTAAAACGCTCATTATCGCCTTCCTATTTTCAAGTAAAAGTAATTTAATTTTATTCTGATATGACGAAATCACCATTTAAGG
This sequence comes from uncultured Oleiphilus sp., assembly GCA_963975615.1. Lineage (GTDB taxonomy): Bacteria > Pseudomonadota > Gammaproteobacteria > Pseudomonadales > Oleiphilaceae > PZPK01. The sequence continues at coordinate 16,546 of CAXBKC010000007.1, read as the reverse complement.
GTTCATCAGATTATTCTTCAAATTTGGCGTGCTCAGTCTACCTAAGTAGACCCTATAAGCAAACTATTGGGGTAGACCGTACAACATTAAAACGCTGTTTGGCTCTATTTTCAATAGATTAACAATAGACTGCTAAAAGATACCTTAGATAAATAATCCCCAAGCACAAAAAAGGAGCAAACTGCTCCTTTTTTGATCAAGAAAACTTCACTATAAGTCTTACCAGTGAATACCACGCATGATTGCAGCAAATGCAATTTGCTCAGTTGATACTTTAGGTTTGTTTTCTTTTTGACCCTTGCCTTGGGAAGCGGGTGAATCAGGGAACATTTTGTAGCCTGTATTCATCACAATCTCACCTAACTTAGGCGCTAGTGCATGAAGAACTGCAGCAAAGGTACCTAATCTGGTTGCGATACGTTTGGGCCTGTTCACAATTGCATCAGCGATTAGATCTGCTGCATCTTCTGGCGACAAGGTAGGCACCGAATCATAAAGCTTGGTAGGACCTATCATTGGTGTTCTCACCAAGGGCATATTAATTGTTGTGAAAGATACATTACTATCTGAAAACTCGGATGCAGCACAACGAGAGAATGCATCTAACGCTGCCTTTGAGGCAACATAAGCAGAGAATCTAGGCGCATTGGTTAACACACCAATAGATGAAATATTCACGATGTGGCCTTTACGACGATCTAACATCGAAGGTGCAAAGCCCATAATTAAACGTAAAGAGCCAAAGTAATTCAACTGCATTGTTCTTTCATAATCATGGAAGCGATCAAATGCAAGATTGATTGAGCGTCTGATAGAACGACCAGCATTATTGATAAGGAAATCAACATGGCCGTGATCTTTTAGAACCGCTGCAACGAATGCATCACAGTCTTCCATATTTGCAAAGTCACACTTATAAGCATGAACCTCACCTTTGTTCATAGCTTCAAGTTCATGTCTTACTTCATCAAGAGTTTCTTGAGTACGGGCAGCAATACAAACAATGGCATTTGAATCAACTAGCTTTCTAGCCGTTGCTAAACCTATACCAGATGTTGCACCGGTAACCACACATATTTTATTTTTAACTGTTCCTTGTAATGTGCGGTCTTTGTATAGATCTGGGTCTAATTTACGCTCCCAAAAGTCCCAAATTACTGGCGCGTATGATTCTAAACGAGGTACTTCAATTCCAGAGCCTTGGAGAACACGCTCGGTTTCGCGTGAATCAAAACGTGTTGGGTAATTGATAAAGCCTAAGGCTGAATCAGGAATACCTAAATCATTTAAAACCGCACCCGTAATACGCTTAACGGGAGCTAGATTTTTTAAGCCGTTTTTCACCATTGAAGGGATAAAACCAAACATCTGTGAGTCAATACGCATAGTCATTGTTGGTGCGTGACCTGCTTTAGCAAAGATATTTAATACTTCACCCACTTTATGAGGATCTGGATCAGTCAAATGGAAACACTTACCATCTTCACCTTTAGCGTGTGAAATATGGTCAAGAGCATCCACAATGAAGTCGACTGGAACAATGTTAAGTCTTCCACCTTCGATACCGATGGTCGGCATCCATTGTGGAATCATTCTGCGAATTTTCTGTAGCATTTTGAAGAAGTAGTAAGGGCCATCGACTTTATCGATTTCACCCGTTTTAGAGTGACCAACAACCATACCAGGGCGATAGATACGGAAAGGAACTTTACACTCATCTCTTACCATTTTTTCTGAATCGTGCTTTGTTTGAAGATAAGGGTTGTCTAGCTTTTCAGCCTCTTCGAACATATCTTCTCTAAAGGTGCCTTTATATAAGCCCGCCGCTGCAATGGAGCTGACGTGATTGAAGCAACTAGCATTCATAGCCGCAGCTGCGTCTATCGCATTACGAGTACCCTGAACATTGACTGCTTTTTGGACATCTGCTGGAGCATACAAGTCGTAGATAGCAGCTAAGTGATAAAAGTGCGTTATATTCCCCTTTAACTTAGCAAGCGCTTTATCGGAAATCCCAAGATTCGGTTGCGTTAAATTACCAGTAACCGCTTCAACCTCTTTACTGGTCACACCTAAGCGCTCAAGAAGCTTTTCATAACGCCCCATGCTCGACTCTTGAACCAACAAATAAACTTTCTCTTTTCTTTCTAGTAATTTTTCAACTAAAAAACGACCAATAAAACCAGTTCCACCGGTTACAAAATAGCTCATTACTTCATACCCCAAAAAATTATTAGATTGATTGCGCGTCGCTAAGAATTCGCTAACCAACATTTATGGTTTAGTAGATAATCCCTGCAATTATTTTTATATTGCATTATCGGGTTTAAAGCTGCCCGATAAAGATTAATCAAGTATATAGTCAATTTCTCTGAGGGCAACCGTGATGAGTGGCTTAATAGCTACTATTTATAAGAAATTGGGGAAATAACCAACCAGCTAAGATTAGATTCTTTACTCTATTTTTGTTCTTGAATTATGATACCGTTGGTTTTCTTTCTGACAAGCACTTCTAACTAACTTTGTTTTAAATTGAAGTTAATATACTTCCTACCTAGAATGATTCCCTCTCTAACCTAATTGAATGTGAGATTTTTTGTGATTAAATATCTATTGGTTTTGTTTTTATCTTTTTACGCACTAACTGGATTCAGTACTCCAAGTGCCACAACTAAGGGAACCACCACCAAAGAAGTCATCACTATTCCTAAAAGTCCAAATGATCAGCGAGAATACCAAGCATTAACATTAAACAATAAACTACAAGTATTACTTATCTCAGACCCAAGCTCTGATAAAGCATCGGCCGCCTTAGATGTTTATGTGGGAAGTGCCGATGACCCGACAGATTTTTTAGGCTTGGCTCATTTCCTAGAACACATGCTTTTTCTGGGTACAAAAAAATACCCAACCCCAGATGAATACCAGAAATTCATCAGTGACCACGGCGGCTCACACAATGCCTTTACTTCCCTAGAACACACTAATTACTTTTTTGATATTCAATCTGATTTTTTAGAGGAGGCACTTGATCGGTTTTCTCAACAATTTACCTCACCTTTATTTAATGCAGAGTATGTAGAACGTGAAGTAAATGCCGTTCATTCTGAATACACATCTAAAACAAAAGACGATGGTAGACGTTTCTTTTCTGCCATCAAAGAAACCCTCTCAGAGAGCCACCCATACAGTAAGTTTTCTGTTGGCAATTTAGAGACCTTAAAAGATACGCCCGAGAAAAGTTTAAGGGGTGCTCTGCTAGATTTTTACGACAAACATTACTCAGCAAATGAAATGCGCTTGGTTGTGTTAGGCAAAGAGCCACTAGATAAACTTAAACATTGGGTCGTCACTAAGTTCTCAGACATAACTAATAAAGATATTGAATCAAAAAATATAGACCAAGCATTTTTTGATAAAAATGCGCTACCGGCACAGCTCAATGTTCAAACGGTAATGGATAAGCGCAGCCTGACAATTGCCTTCCCGCTGCCATCAGACTCACCACATAAAGATGCACAACCTCTTAATTACATTGCTAACTTAATTGGCCATGAAGGCAAAGGCAGCTTACTTTCCAAGCTAAAAAGCATGGATCTAGTTGATAGCCTTTCAGCGGGCAGTCAGTTCGACACCCAAACACATACTTTACTTTTAGTGAGCATGTCCTTAACGCAGAAAGGCTTAGATAATTATAAACTTATTCTGAATACCCTTTTCGACTACATTGCTTTATTAAAAAAAGAAGGTATTCAAAAGCTTTATTTTGATGAACAAGCTCAAATGCTAGACATAGCATTTGAATACCAAGAGAAGTCAGAGCCTATCCATTTCACCAGCTCTCTTGCCATGGCTTTACACGAAAGCACACCGTCAAAAGTGTTAGTTGAAGATTATAAGCTGACTAATTTTAATGCAGCCCTATATCTTGAGTTTATTGAACAGCTGACACCATCAAACATGCTAATTGCATTAAGCGCACAAAATGTAGAAGCCGATAAAGAAACACCCTGGTATCAAGCACCCTATAAACTAACAAAACTTGATAATGCTTTCATTGATGAGTTAAACGAAATAAAAAGCCATAACGACCTTTATATGCCGGCTGCGAATGAGTTTATTCCTGAAAACACCAAACTTTTAAATCAGTCAGGCAGCAAGCCTGAAGCATTAAAACAGGCTAAGGGCTTTGATATTTGGTATGCCTTTGATGCATCTTTTGGTACCCCTAAAGCTAATATTTTTCTAACACTTCGTTCACCTATTTCTAATAGCTCTGCCGACAATGAAAACAAAACAGATATCTTAGTGTCCTTATTAAAAGATTCGTTAAATGAATTCAGCTACCCCGCTTATCTTGCAGGCCTAAACTTTGAGCTCTATAAACACATGCGTGGCGTCACCGTGAAAATAAGCGGCTACAGCGATAAACAAAGTAATTTACTGATCAAAATAATAAACAGTTTAAAAAATGTTAGCTTTACTGAAGATCGGTTTGCCATCATCAAAGAACGCTTGAAACGACGGTTAGATAATGCGAAAGATAAAAAACCTTATGAACAGGCTCTTGCTCGCGCCCAAAATATTCTAATCAACCCGTCGTGGACCGAAGCGGAAAGACTAGCGGCCTTAATCGAATTAAACCTAAACGATATTAATAAGCATCGCGAACAATTCTTAAGTGAGTTAGAAGCCGTGCTCTTTGTGAACGGTAACCTATCACGAGCAAGCGCTTTAACTATTGCTCAGCAGATAGACGCCACGCTTTTAAAACATACTAAGACAAGCCATGTAGATAGAGCCAAGATCACTAAACTGGAAGGAGAAAGCACTAAGGTTTCAACCGTCCAGGTTAAACACTCCGATACGGGTTATGTTTATTATCTGCAAGGAAAAGACAAATCGACTGAAGAACAGGCTAAACTGCTTCTGCTAAACCAAGTCATATCAACCGATTTTTATGGCAGCATTCGTACCGATAAACAGCTAGGTTATATTGTATTTTCTACTAATTTCAATCTATTAGATGTACCTGCAATTACCTTCATCATTCAGTCACCTGTCGCTAAAGGTGATCTGCTTTTAAAAGAATCCCGCTTATTTCTAGACGCGCAATTATCTGTTATTCCAAACATGAGCGACGAAAGTTTGGATCGATATAAAAGTGCCGTGATTAGTAAATTACTCAAGCAAGACAACAATCTTTATAGCCGATCTAACCGTTATTGGCAGGATATAGACAGAGAAAATTATGAGTTTGATACCAATGAGGATCTCGCCAAGGCTATCACAGGTATAAAGTTGGATGATCTAAACAAAACACTTGAAGAACTTGTCATGGACAAAGGCCGAAGCTTGTTGATCTACACTTACCAAGAGGAATACGAGCTGAACGTTGAAGAGTTTGGCTTAATCCCCATGATAGATAAAGCAGACCCATTATTCTCTACTTTCAAGTAGACTATTTTCATTTTCATTGTTGTAGGTTAACGTGTGCTAAAACTACTTTCTGTCTTAATATTCCTGACAACTATGAGCATGCAGAGTTTTGCGAATAGCTCTGCTATTATTTTGCAATATCATCACGTCAGCGAGTCAACTCCGCACTCAACAAGTATTTCACCAGAACAGTTTATAGCGCATTTAGATTGGATTAATGACAATAATTTCGAAGTAATGGCCTTGCCTGAACTAGTCAGCACACTTCAAAACAAGCAAGAATTTGCTCACGATAAAGTCGTAGCAATTACCTTTGACGATGCCAATCGCTCTGTTTGTAAAACAGCGTGGCCTATTCTCAAAAAGTATAAGCTTCCATTTACCCTATTCATTTCAAGTGAAGCTGTGAAGAGAGATTATCAATCTCAATGTTCTTGGGATGAACTAAAGGAGATGTATAATTCTGGTTTAATGACCCCTGCCAACCATTCACACCAACACCTTCATATGGTTTCAAATAGCTTATTAGAAAATATGAACGAGTGGCGCGCATTTACAAAAAACGAAATTTTAAAGGCGCAGTCTTTAATAGAAACAAACATCGGTTATGCGAGTACTCTATTTGCTTATCCATATGGAGAATACAACGCTAATTTAACCTCTATGATTTCTGAATTGGGTTTTACCGGTTTTGGTCAACAGTCTGGCGCTATTGGCTTTGGAAGTGACTTCAGTGCATTACCAAGATTTGCTGCATCTGGGCAATTTGCTAATTTGGAGACTCTGTCAGTTAAACTGAACAGTCTTTTTTTCCCAGCTAAATTTTTACCTAGCACTGACAATCCAATTCTTTTAGACAGTCAACAAAATCCACCCAAGCTAATCATGACCGCTCCAGTAAAGTCTCTACTCCATTCAACAAATTGTTTTAATAGCAGCGGGAAAGCTTTAAAGCTTATTAAAGATCACGGTTCTCTGATCATTAGTGCAGATACAAAACTTGAACCTGGACGACATCGATATAGCTGTACTAGTCGAAGCCATATACCGGGAAGATTTTATTGGTTCTCCCACCAATGGTTAATTGAAGACGTTACCGACCATGCCGAAAGCTTTTCACTGACTAAGGCAATCAAACGCCTTTTTGACTAAAAGTCATACTGCCACAAGACTGTCACTACAAAGCATTAATCACAATAATATCTGAGGATAAATTCTTTATTATTTTTTCTGCTGTATTGCCAATGACTAAGCCTTTCAGGCCTTTTCTGCCAACATTACCCAACACGACGATGTCTATATTTTTCTTTTTAGCTAAGGAGGGAATTTCTTTATAAGGTATGCCTGCTGCAACATGAATAATCGAACCTGTTACTGAATTTTTCTGTTCAAAAGCGAGTAGTTTTTCTTTAATGCCTTTGCCTTTTTTCGCCAAGATACTTGCTGGCTCGACCAAGTCTAACTCCTCACTAATTCGTGATACTGCGATCACACTCGCTAAATGTAAATCAGCCGGCAAAGGTTCTTTCAATTTCACGTTAGCATACTTAAGAACTTTTTCGTCTAAAGTGTTCTGTGCATTGTCTTCCGATTCTATATCTAGAGCACACATAACTTGTGCTTGTTCTGCCCACGCGTTCTGACGACACAAACAAATCTTTGCTTGTGAGGCAGTTCGAAGTAGATGCTTAACTAAGGACAAGCCTTCCAAATTGTCTGATATTTCTGGTTTCATTAGCATGATCAAGTCAGATAAATAAGTCTCTGCAACCCTGACAAGTAGATCTGCAAGCCCTAACTCATTCGATTCATCGCTAAAGATGATATCTAAACTTGCAGGCTGACAACCCTCTTTATTGAGCCCTTGTTTACGAGAATATTGCTTATCTACATACTGCGTTACTTGGTCAGAAAACTGTTCATCATTATCATCACCTTCAGGGCGAATCAGCATGACGCAAAGTCGATCAGGCGAAAACCGAATGGCTTTCGTTAATAAAACAGAGTCTGTTTTAAAATCTTTAATTACTGCCAATACGCTTTGCATAAAAACCTCGAATAAAATGAGTAGCTAAAAATAGATAGCCAGAACCTTACTAGCATCATAAATCACGGCAAATTCTATTCAAGAGGTATTGAGTGTGTTGAGTTGACCTAAATCAACGATTGAGAATATAGAGCCTGAAGGTGTTAATTAGTCATCAATAGTCGACAGGTCGTTGCGCCGACTTCAGTTAACTACCCGCCTTTATTTTCCCTATTAAGCTATTGACCCAGTTCACACTTCTCACTATCATGGCGCGTATCAGGAAGGCCCTGATTGATCGAGCAAAAATAAGAACATGGAGTGTTTAGTCGACCTTTTATCTATTTAATCAGTAGCGATTTTTCAATTCGCACTATAGATATAAGTAGTCCAAAAGATCGAAGGAATGAATAATGTTTTACCATTTTCATTGATGTCCTTTCCCCTCCACTAATATCGATTCAAACACCCTGTTTTAAACAACTTAAAACTTGATTAGGACTGTTTTCTATTTAGAAATTTTTATGACTTCAGTTATAAAAAAGCCTTAAATGAAGACAATAATTCAGGAACGAATCATGTCAGTAGTACTGTTAGAAGAATACAAGTCAGTAAAAAAAACAAACAATAGACGAAACGCTTTGAAAGAGAGAACTCAGATTCTTGAAACGGCTTCCCGTAAAGCACAAGAGAAAACCTTAACACTTCAAGAAACTACAGATCTTTACGCAAAGTTCAACAGTACCTATGAGCAAAACTACGGTTCAAAGGTAAAACGTAACGATGATGAAAGCTGGGCATTAAAACTTATTCAAGAAAGTGAAGATGATGCACCAAAAAACACATCATTTGAAACGCGCATAAATGGCGTTCCTGTTGTGACTCAAAAAGCGAAGATACAAAAACCAAGCTTATCTGAAATCAGAGCAATCAATCAGAATGCTTATATAAAAGATGAGCCCATATTTCTAGAAGATAAACTCAAACTTAGAGACTCTTTTATTTACGACTCATATAATGGTCGCTATAACTCTACCGCCACCAAGTTCAATAAAAAACCACATCAGGCATTTGTAAGTATTATGGCTCTCTCAATCGCGATCACAATTACAGCGTTAATTGGTGGCGCATTGTTTTTATAATGCCTCGTATTTGAAGAGACCTAAACTCTCTTCAAATACACCTTATCTATTAGATAAATCTACACTAAATTGTATTTTAGCTAGCTTTAAAAAAACAAAAGCTGAAATACCTGCAGCAGAAAACAACATACACATCACCATAATTTGATAACGTGCTGCAATGAAAGGCGAGACGCCGGATAGAATCTGTCCGGTCATCATGCCCGGCAACGACACCAGACCCACAGCAAACATGGCATTAATATTGGGTATCATCGAGGTATTAAACGCCACTTTACTCGCGGCCTCATAGGGTTTCCCTTGAACTAATTCAGATTGAAGACGCTCTCCTGCCAAACTGATACTGGTCATCGCTGTCGCAAAGATCATCCCGGCTAAAGGAATCATATATCGTGGCAAGAACCAAGGGTCTAAAGACAGCACCCATTGAGTCACGATGACTAACATCACACCACCGCCCAATAACACCGATGTAATAGCAATCATAAATAAGCGGAGTTTATTCTGAAAAGGGTTTTGTGGTGCCTTGGTAAGTGTATTTAAGGATATCCAACTGGATGCCAAGATCATTAGCGATAAAACAGAAAGCGTCATCAAACTGCTTTCTGACTCAAATATCATAATTAGTGCATAACCAATGAGCATCAATTGAAGCAACATTCTGATAATGGAATAACAGGCTTTAACGTAATTCAAGCCCCATGAGCGCATTAAAAATATAACGAGCACCATAGGAATAAAGGTAATAATTAGTCGCTCAAACGGAATAATTTCAATAGTCATCTGCATCCTGACATTGCGAGTTTAAAAATGAATATTAATCGCTTAATAGATCGATAAAAAGCGTTTTATTCATGCGAATATATTGCAAGCTGCTTGCAGTTAGTAGATAGTAAATCTTGAGTAATCGAGCATTATACTCTAGCTATGCACGACCAAACGTTCTTAAGTGACAAGGAGTTATTGCAATGAGTGTTTTATTGTTTCTGGCCAGTGTTCTGGTTCTTCTTTATATCAAACCCACTTCAATTATCACAGCTACTACCTTAATCATCGCGACCTTAGTTGGAATGTATATTGATGGCTGGACTTTTTTCAGTATCGTTTTTGGAATCTTACTACTCGGTATTGCTTATATTATCGTGATGCCAAATTCAATACGCAAAGGCATGTTAAGCGCCCCCCTTCTTAAATGGGTGCGCGGTCGTTTACCAAAACTTTCTGATACCGAATCAGAAGCGCTTAAATCCGGCACTGTCGATTGGGATGGTGAGTTATTTTCCGGCCAACCTGATTGGAACAAACTTCTCGATGCCGCCCCGGCTTCCTTATCAGAAAATGAGCAAGCCTTTATTGATGGCCCTGTCGAAGAGCTTTGCGCCATGTTGGATGACTGGAAAATCACCAACGAGCACTATGATTTACCTGAAGAGGTCTGGGCATTTATTCGCGAAAATGGCTTTTTCGGCCTCTTAATTCCGACTGAAAAAGGTGGCAAGGGATTTTCGCATAGTGCTCACTCTGAAATCGTCATGAAAATATCGACACGCAGTGTCTCTACTGCGGTCACAGTCATGGTACCAAACTCACTCGGCCCTGGTGAGTTATTAATGGAATATGGTACCGATGCACAAAAAGATTACTATTTACCACGCCTTGCCAAAGGCGAAGAAACCCCTTGTTTTGCTTTAACTTCACCCGTTGCCGGCTCTGATGCTGGTGCCATTCCAGATAAGGGCATTGTTTGTTTAGGCGAATGGGAAGGCAAAGAAGTTTTAGGACTAAAAGTCACATGGAATAAACGTTATATCACCCTAGCGCCTGTCGCGACTTTGATAGGCTTAGCCATTAAGGTTTACGACCCGAAAAAGATATTAGGTGATGAATCTGATATTGGTGTCACCTGTGTGATGATTCCAAGCGACCTTGAAGGAGTCAACAGCGGTGCGCGTCACCTTCCTATGAATACAGTATTTATGAATGGCCCGACGTGGGGTAAAGAAGTCTTTATACCTATGGATCAAGTTATTGGTGGTCAGGAGATGTTAGGCAAAGGCTGGAAAATGTTACTGGAATGCTTATCTATTGGCCGCTCTATATCATTACCTGCATTAGGCACAGGTGCAGGTAAACTTGCATGCCTAGCAACCGGCTCATACGCCTTAACCAGAGAGCAATTCGGTCGTAACATCAGTCAGTTTGAAGGCGTTCAAGAAGCACTGGAACCTATGGCTGGTTATACCTATATGATGGATGCAGCAAGATTATTAACATCAGGTATGCTCGATAGAGGTGTTCGCCCTTCGGTGCCTTCGGCAGTACTTAAATATCGTAATACTGACCTAATGCGCGTTGTCATTAATCATGCAATGGATGTAGTTGCCGGACGTGGTGTTATTACTGGGCCACGAAACTTTCTTTCTCGCGCTTATCAAGCTGTTCCTATTGGTATCACCGTTGAAGGAGCAAATATTCTGACCCGTAGCTTGATGATCTTTGGTCAAGGGGCGATTAGCTGTCACCCCTTTATTGTTGATGAAATTGAAGCTGCTGGGATGGAAGACAAAGACGAGGCTGTTAAAAAGTTTGATAGTATATTCTATCGTCATATCGCACATACCGGACGTAATGCCTTACGCGCCTTGGTACTTGGCCTTTCTCATGGCATATTCGAATCGGCGCCAACTAAAGGTGATATTGGCAAATACTATAAACAACTCGGACGCTTCTCAGCTGCCTATGCCTTGATGACGGATGTGACTTTATTGTCCATTGGCGGTGGTTTGAAAGCTCGCCAACGGCTATCGGGTCGAATGGCAGACTGTTTGGTTCATCTTTACTATGCCTCAGCGGTTATAAAGTTTTGGCACGAACAAGATTATCCAGAAGACCAACGCCCAATCGTTGAATGGTGTTTGCAGACCAGCCTGCACGACCTGCAAAGAGACATGCGTGAACTCATCATTAACTTCCCAGTTCCTGCCTTGCGTTGGCCCTTGAGAATACTAGTATTCCCATTAGGTGCAACTGGCTTGAATGGGCCCGATGATAAATTAGGTACCCAAGTTGCGATGAGCATCGTTGAAGACACTCCATTGCGAGAAACCATCAGTCGCGGTTGCTATGTGAATCTGGATCCCCAGGATTCTTTAGGTAGAGTGCTTAATGCTTACAAACTTGCCAATGAAACTAAAGAAATGCGTGACCGCTTGCATAAAGCAGTCGCTAAAAAAGATCCGGATGATCTTGATGGTATTGCACTTCTCATGGGCCACGAACGAAAAGAGTTGGTTGATTGGGCTTGCGAACAAAAAATCATAAGTGAAGAAGAGTCAGGCAAGTTGCTGGAAGCACTTACAGCCCTTTATGATGTTTTAAGAGTCGATGCCTTCGATGCAGAAGGCATCAAAAAGCTGGCGAAGGGAGCGAAAGGTAAACGCAAAGTAGTTGAGCGAACTAAACCTAAAGCAGTTAAGTGAGGTAGATGAAGCTCTGAGCTTCATCTAAGGCATTTCGACGGGCTCAATGAGCGGAATATATCGTTCCCTGAGCCCATCGAAGGGTGTTCCGGTTTCCACTGATTCACGTTTCTTCAACGTTTCGACAAGCTCAACGAGCGAAGTATATCGGTCCCTGAGCTCGTCGAAGGGTGTTGCTAATTCCATTGTTTCACGTTTCTTCAACGTTTCGACGGGCTCAACGGGCGAAGTATATCGGTCCCTGAGCCCGCCGAAGGGTGTTCCGGTTTCCACGAGTTAGCGTTTCTTATCCGTTTCGACACTTCGACGGGCTCAGTGCAGGCAAAGCTCAACGAGCTTTATAACATTAGGCGCTAACCGTACAATTCCTGCCAGATTCTTTGGCTTTATATAGCAATTGATCCGCTTGCTTAATAATATCTTTAGGTTTCAAACCTGCAGCACTATTAGCGACACCAATACTTATCGTCACCGAGACAGTATTGGTTTTGCTTTTAACTTTTTTACCGCGCGATTCCTTACCAGATTTTTTATCATTAACCCGATCATCACTTCGAAGCACCATCTCATACTTCTGAATAGACTCTCTCACTGCTTCTAGAAATACAAAGATTTCATCCGCGCATTTACGATTAAAGACTATGGTAAATTCCTCACCACCATAACGAAATGCCTTACCACCACCTTGAACTTGAGCCACCCTTGCAGCGACCATTTTGAGTACTTGATCACCGACATCATGACCGTGGGTGTCATTAAACTTTTTAAAATGATCGACATCGAGCATCGCGATTGCGTAGTGCTTCCCTAATGTAGACAGGTAATCATCTAAGGCTCTTCTCCCAGAGATTCCGGTTAAAGCATCTTGATAGGTCACCTGATAATTACTCTGTTGATAGAGAATAAATAAGCCCAAAAATAGTGCTGAAAAGCAGATAGATGAAACATCTAAAAGCGAAAAATCTGAGAAGACTAAAATTCCCGTTAACCATGCTAGCAAGATGGCAAAATCTGCAGCTGATTTTCTAATGAATGCCATTAGACTTAATACGCTTAGTGTTATCGCTTGTAAAATGACGAGTGCTTGTGTCAGCCAGTATTTGTTTTCAAATAAGGTAATTTGTTGGCTCTCTATGCCTTTTAACCAATCGACCCATAAATAAGACGCACCGTAAAACCATAAGACGATATCGCTCATGACTATAAATGAAAGGAATACAAAGCCCATTCGGTTGAACATGCCTTTTTCAGGCAAAAGAGAGCTTAAAATCAGCTGAAAACAAAAGAGCACATTTAAGCCGGTAAACATGGCCATAACGGTATTTTGCGAAAGGGGAACCTGAAGGCGTTCACGGATAAAGTGGTAGGCAAAAAGTGCAATGATAATGGGTGCCATAAACCGACTACGATTAAACATAGCCGCAAAACCAAAGAGCACACAAGCCAAGATATATGGCACCACTCTTAATATTTCAACATCGATAAAATAGAGTTGGTTAAAGCGCGCTAAAGTAAAGGCAGCAAGAACAACAATTAAAGGCAAAAAGCGCCAAGAAATATTTATAAGAGACACAGTTTCTACTTCTTCAAGAAAATATAGTTATTAGTTTAGTAGAAGCCCGCCTAATTGCTGCACTTATTTGTAAGCTGTTCTTGCTTCGTTATCTCAAGAACAGCCCTTTTCAAATAGTAACCCTATTCAGTCTTTTGATGGTTAATTTCCGCTTCTAGACGCTTTGACACATCACTGACCGAACCTGTTTTTCTAGCTATCACGCTGTAAGCGACCGGGACGACAAAAATTGTAAAGATGGTCGCGGCAAAAACACCTGCTAAGACAACCACACCAATGACAATTCGTGTTTCAGAGCCTGCTCCCGAAGACAATACCAGCGGTATAGCGCCTGCAATCGTAGTAAAGCCAGTCATAATAATGGGCCGGAAACGCACTTCAGATGCTTCAATAATGGCTAAACGCTAGCCCCTCATCTCTAAGTTGATTCGCAAACTCGACAATCAAAATACCGTTTTTGGCTGCCAGACCAACCAGCATAATTAAGCCAATTTGAGAATAGATATTTAATGTTCCACCCGTAAAATATAAACCAAATAAACCACCCGATAATGCCAAGGGAACAGTTAACATAATAACGAAAGGATGTATCCAGCTTTCAAACTGTGCAGCCAAAACTAAAAATACCACTAAGAGGCCTAGAGCAAAGACAAAGATTATTGAGCTGCCAGAATTAATGAAAGCGCGACTTTGATCTTTGTAATCAATAACCGCTTCTTCTGGTAGATGCTTTTTTACAAGCCCTTCCAGATATTGAAGTGCCTCTCCTAAACCATAGCCCTCAGCCAGATTAGCTTCGATCGTAATGGCACGGATACGGTTAAAACGAGACAAAGTTTCAGCCGCGCCATATTCTTTCATCGATACTAGGTTTGAAATTGGTATCAGGGAACCAGTACGAGCAGACTGAACATAGATACTCTGGATGTCGGAAAATGAACTTTGTTCTGAACGCTCTCCTTCCACAATGACATCATATTCCTCACCATTATCTAGAAAGGTCGTCACTCTTCGGCCACCCATCATCGTTTGAAGTGTTCTGCCTATCTCTTGAATATTAACACCAAGATCTGCCGCCCTATCATAATCGACCTTAATATCTATTTGTGGGCGGGTTTCCTTATAATCGCTATCCACGCCTTCAAGCCCAGGGTTATCTTCATTGATTTTATCGATGAGAATGTCACGCCATTGCGCTAACTCAGCATAGGTCGAACCACCCAGAACAAATTGCACTGGCTTGCCTGTTCGCATAACCGGAAAAACTCTGACCCCTGGAAGGTCTGAAAAACCCTCTCGTATTTCTGTCATTATCTCGCCTGCAGGTCTCCTGTTATCCCAATCATTGAGAATAACAATGGCAATACCATTACTAAAGTTTTCAATATTGCCAAAGGCGCGTGGAGCTCTTACTAGTAAGCGGTCAATCTCGCCACTTTCGACATAGGGCATCATGCGGCGCTCTATCTCATCCATATATTCTTCCATGTAAGAAAAACTCGCACCATCTGGCCCATTTACAATCAAGAAGAACACGCCTCTGTCCTCACGTGGAGTAAATTCTTGAGTGATTTTAGGGTAGACAAATGCTGTGGCTGACACGACTAACGCGAATAGAATAAAAATAATGATCGGTGCTTTGATCAAACTTTGCAGAAGACGTGAATAGACATTACGCATGGATTTAAAAAATCTATCAAAGCCTGCTAGCAAACTATTTTTCTGACTATCATTTTTTTTCAGAATTTTGGATGCCAGCATTGGTGAAAGCGTTAAAGCAACCAAGGAAGAAAATCCAACAGCCGCAGCAATCGTTAAGGCAAACTCGGTGAAGAGCTGGCCAATATCGCCCTCTAAAAAGATAATGGGCACAAAGACAGAGATCAACACCACCGTTGTCGCAATAATCGCAAAACCAACCTGTCTGGCGCCTTTGTATGCCGCGACCAAGGGGGTTTCGCCATAATCCTGAATACGCCTGACGATGTTTTCTAACATAACGATAGCATCGTCTACCACCAAGCCAATGGCTAAGACAAGCGCCAATAAAGTGAGTAAGTTGATAGAAAAGCCAAAGCTATAAATTGCGATAAAGCTAGCCGTCAACGAGACGGGTACGGTTAATGCTGGAATAAGCATAGAGCGAACACTACCCAAAAACACATACATCACTAATATGACACAGCCTATCGCTATAAAAAGTGTTTTATACACTTCTGCAATAGAGGCTTCGATGAATACTGCAGCATTAAAACTTTCCTCTATGCTCATTTTATTTGGAAGGCTTTGATTTAATTTAGCCGTCAGCGCTTTGACCTCGTTAGAGACATCAATTGTGTTGGAGGTAGACTGTCGAATAATCCCTATGCCCACCATGGGAACTTCGTTGCCTCTAAAAAATGTCCTATCTTCAACAACACCCAATTCTACCCTGGCAACGTCCCCCAGCCTGATTAGGTAACCATTGCCGTCGCTATCTGCTTTTTCAACCAGTACAAGCTGTTTAAAATCCTCTGGCTTTTGGAAATTCCGTTCGATGCGTGCTCTAAAAAAGCGCTCTTCAGATTCCAAGACACCTGCTGGCAGCTCAATATTTTCTCGACGAAGGGCACTCTCGACATCAGAGACACTTAATTGGCGCGCTGCTAACTCTTGACGGTCTAACCAGATTCGCATGGCGTAGGACAGGCCACCACCAATTCTGACACGAGCGACACCGTCTAATGTAGAAAATTGATCAATCAAAAAACGCTGAGCATAATCTGTCAGCTCAGGAACCGTCATTTCCTGGCTCGTTAGGTTTTGCCAGATGATGACATCATCATTACTATCCACTTTTTGCACTTCAGGCGGGTCAGCTTCTTCTGGAAGGCTGCTTGCTATACCC
>CAXBKC010000006.1:0-21887 GCA_963975615.1 uncultured Oleiphilus sp. | reverse complement strand
CAATTTTATTCAATTTTTAGAAAAAACATTGCAATCGCTTGACCCTTTGGCTACAAATCAATATATATGTCGGCCTGTATTTTATTGAATACCATGCTAATTTTGTAATTTCGTATTTTATTTTAAATTTATTACTGTTTGTTTTGGAGAGTTATGGGTAAGTCCCTTGTCATTGTCGAGTCACCTGCGAAGGCTAAAACCATCAATAAATATCTAGGTAATGATTTTATTGTTAAATCCAGTGTGGGTCATATTCGTGATTTACCAACTTCCGGAAGCGGCTCAACAAGCACCCCTCAAGAGAGGGCTAAACAAGCTGCTGCTACACGGAAAATGAGCGTTGAAGAAAAAGAGATTCATCGTGCGCGTAAATCTAAGCAGCAGCTTATAGCGAGAATGGGTGTTGATCCCGAGAATAATTGGGCAGCTCGCTATGAGATTCTTCCAGGTAAAGAGAAAGTTGTTGCTGAATTAAAAAAGCTAGCTAAGTCTGCTGACCAAATCTATCTCGCAACGGATTTGGATAGAGAAGGGGAAGCTATCGCTTGGCATCTTAAAGAAGCAATAGGTGGTGATGAATCTCGTTATCGTCGAGTTGTCTTTAATGAAATAACCAAAAAAGCAATTCAGGAAGCCTTCTCCGCACCGTCACAGCTTGATCAAGCGCGAGTAGATGCTCAGCAAACTCGAAGATTTCTTGATCGGGTCGTTGGTTTTATGGTGTCTCCCTTACTCTGGGCTAAAGTAGCAAGAGGTTTGTCTGCGGGTCGGGTTCAGTCAGTAGCTGTTCGTTTGATAGTGGACCGTGAAAAAGAAATTAGAGCGTTTATTCCTGAAGAATATTGGGAAATATTTGCGGACTTACTTTCTTCAGAAAAAATAAACACACGCTTTCAGGTAACGCGTGTTGATGGCAAAGCGTTTCGTCCCGTAAATGAAACTGAAATAAAAAATCACTTAGCTAATTTAGATGCAGCAGCATATTTAGTTAATAAAAGAGAAGATAAGCCAACATCATCAAAACCCAATGCACCGCTTATTACCTCAACGCTTCAACAAGCTGCAAGTACACGCTTAGGCTTTAGTGTTAAGAAAACAATGATGCTTGCTCAACGCCTTTATGAGGCTGGCTACATCACTTATATGAGAACGGATTCGACGAACCTGAGTGTAGACGCGGTTGAAGCCTGTCGTGAATTTATCTCGACTAAATATGGGAAACAGTATATTCCCGATGAACCAAGACGGTATTCAAGCAAAGAGGGCGCTCAAGAGGCTCATGAAGCTATCAGGCCTTCTGATGTTAAAACTCTATCATCATCTATAGCTGGATTAGAAAAAGACGCAGAGAGGCTTTATGACCTTATTTGGCGTACTTTTGTTGCCTGTCAAATGACAGATGCTCAGTTTTTAAGTTCATCGATTGAAATTACCGCGGGTGATTATCAATTACGAACTCGTGGTAGAGTTTTGAAATTTGATGGTTTTTTAACAGTCCTGCCTGTTTCTACTAAGAAAGATGAAGATGTCTTATTGCCAGATATAAAAGTCGGTCAGACTCTTACTCTCAAGAAACTAGACCCCAAACAGCATTTTACCAAACCTACCGCTCGATATTCTGAAGCCGCGCTTGTGAAAGAGCTTGAAAAGCGTGGAATCGGCCGGCCATCTACTTATGCGGCAATCATTTCAACCATTCAGGATCGAGGTTACGTTCGTTTAGAAAATAAACGATTCTATGCTGAAAAAATGGGTGATATTGTCACTGATAGGCTTGTAGAGTCGTTTGATGATTTGATGGATTACAGCTTTACCGCTCAGATGGAAGAAAAACTAGATGGAATTGCTGAAGATAAACAGCAATGGAAATCAGTATTAGATCAGTTCTATAAAGGCTTCACTAAAAAACTTAGTAAAGCGCAATCTTTAGAAGGCGGGATGCGTGAAAATGCACCTACTGAAACTGATATAGCATGCCCAACGTGTGGCAGAAATATGCAGATTAGGACTGCCAGTACAGGCGTTTTCCTAGGCTGTTCGGGTTACGCACTGCCACCAAAAGAGCGCTGTAAAACCACGATTAACCTTGTCAATGGTGATGAAGTCGCTAGTGTGGATGACGATGAGGGTGAATCTAAGCTGCTTATGAAAAAGCATAGATGTAAAGTATGTGCTACCGCTATGGATGGTTACCTAATCGATGAAAATCGTAAACTGCATGTCTGTGGTAACAACCCAGATTGTTCAGGTTTCGAAGTTGAATTAGGTGAATACAAAATAAAAGGTTATGACGGCCCTGTTTTGGACTGTGATAAATGTCAGTCTGAAATGCAGCTTAAAACAGGACGGTTTGGCAAGTATTTTGGTTGTACTAATGACGACTGTAAAAATACACGTAAGTTATTACGAAGCGGTGATCCTGCGCCACCAAAAATGGATCCTGTTCCAATGCCTGAGCTTCAGTGTGAAAAGGTAGACGATACTTACATTCTTAGAGATGGTGCAGCAGGTTTATTTTTGGCTGCTAGTAAATTTCCTAAAAATCGTGAGACTCGAGCACCGCTCGTGACAGAATTGTTACCGCATAAAGACGAGATTGATCCGAAGTATGAATTTCTTTTTTCTGCACCGGTTAAGGATACTGAAGGCAACCCAACTATCATCCGCTTTAGTCGTAAGACTAAAGAGCAGTATGTGATGACAGAAGTAGAAGGTAAAGCAACAGGGTGGACGGCATACTTCGAAGGTGGTAAGTGGGTTAAAACTGAAGCTAAAGCAAAAGTAAAGAAAGTTGCTAAAGCCAAAGCAGCACCAAAAGCAAAGAAAAAATAGAGTATTTAATGGTTGAGCCACTTATGCCCACCCTTTATCAGGAGGGGGCATAAGTAGGGTTTAGCACTCTTTAGCCTTTGTTTTTATATCGCATTAGAAGGCTTGAGGTATCCCATTTACTGCCACCCAAATTTTGAATATCTGCATAAAATTGATCAATGATAGCGGTTACAGGCAGAGTTGCTTTTAATCGTCTCGCTTCGTTCAGGCAAATTCCCAAATCTTTACGCATTAAATCAACGGCAAACCCATGGCTATATGAGCTTTTGAGCATTGACTCTGCTCGGTTATCCATTTGCCACGACTGTGCAGCGCCTTGAGAGATAGCCTTAACGACTTTACTACCATCAAGCCCAGCTTGTTCTGCAAAATGCAATGCTTCAGCCAGGCCCTCGATAACGCCAGCAACGGCAATTTGGTTTGCCATTTTAGTCAACTGACCCGCCCCGGCATCACCTAAGTGAGAAAAGGATTTTGCGTAAAGTGATAAAATAGATTTCGATTTTTCAAACGCATCGACTGAGCCGCCGCACATAATACTAAGTTGACCGTTAACTGCACCTTGCTCACCCCCAGATACAGGGGCATCTAGCCAGAGTAGCTCTTTCTCTGCTGCAGCCTGATTTACTGTTTGGGCAATGTTGGCTGATGATGTTGTATGATCAATGAGAAGGCAGCCTTTAGGTGCTTGCGCTACAAAGCCTTGTTCAGCCAAATATAATGATTGGAGATCTTCGTCATTTCCTACGCAGCTAATAATTGCAAATGTATCTGAAGGAACAGCCTGGAGAGACGTTAAGGCTTGTCCTTGATATTCGGAAAGCCATTTTTCTGTCTTTTCTTTGCTTCTATTATAAACATATAGGCTAAATGTTTTTGATAGAAAGCCTGCCATTGGGTAGCCCATTCGACCTAAGCCAACAAAAATAATTTTTTTTCTCATGATGATACCTTGATATCTAAAATGGTTGAGTTTTCTTATTTTGGAATAGCAGGGAGGGTAATGCTGAAGGTAGTACCTTTATCCTTTTCACTTATAACGGCTATTTCACCTTGATGTTTATCAATAACGACTTTTACAAAATTTAGTCCCAGACCGGCGCCTTTGTTGCCACTTAACTCTGAAGACTTTTGCCTGTGGAACCGTTTAAATATATGAGGAATCTCATTAGCTTCAATGCCGTAGCCTTGGTCAATAATTCTGATATGAATGTTCTCATCTTCCTGCTTCAACTCAATTTTTATTCCAGACTTATCCGGGCTATATTTGATTGAATTAGAGAGTAAATTTGTTAGCGCTCTTTCCATTAATTCTGCATTTCCATTTATCCAAATAGGGTCGAAGTCAACAAAACTAATATTGATATCTTTAGATTTAGCTTGAGCACTTAAAGAATCGATACTGTTTTCAATGGCATTAACCAGATCAAACTCATAGAACTGGTGTTCTGTTGTTTGTTCAGCTCGAGTAATTTGAAGAAACTGATCGGATAAATTCAAGCTTCTTTTTGCATGAGAGGCAAGTTTCATAATAAGTTCTGGTGAGAGTGTTTCATTTCCTTTAGTAATGCTATCTAACATAGCAAGTTGTGACACCAGAGGTGAGCGAACGTCATGCGATAGGAAATCAATTAATTGATTCTTTTCACGCTGTTGTTCGCGAATTAGGGTGATATCCGAAAATGTTAGCATTAATCCTGAATCGCTATTTCCATCTACTAAAAATGGTGAGCAGTGTATGAGAATGTCACGATCATTTAATTGAATCTCTAGGCTAGAATGTTGACTCTCTAGAAAAGCACAAGTGACTTTTTCACTAAGTTGGTTAAAAACTTGTGAGTCGAATAAGTTGTGAATAGAAAGGCCAGATAAGGACTTATTTGCTTTAAACAATCGTTGTGCATTGCTATTTGAAAAAACAACCATACCAAGAGGGTCTGTTACAATGACTGCACTAGGTATTTCTTCAAAGCCTTTAGAAATGAAAGTTCGCATATCTTGCATTGAGTTGATTGCTTCGCGAACTTGAGATATGCGATTGGCGATCTTTTCATAAAAATACTTCTTGCTAGTGACGGATCTATTTTCGAATTGTAGTTTATTTAGATAGTTATGGATTTCGTTAAGCTTACTTTGCTCGCTCCAACGGAAACCTATAAAGCATTCTTCATATTTTTTCTTAGCCAACTGCTTTTTGAAGCTTAGGACACTGAGGTCTTTGTTGTGAAACCAGCTTTGATTCGTGACTATTTTTTCGAATATGTGGTCTTTATGGGATTGCTCTACAATTTCATTATCTTTAATCAGAACATATTCCTTAGGCTTGAGTAAGGATTTTAGGCTATGAAAAAATGTATCAATGCTATGTTGACCTGTATCCCGAAAGCTTATTGCAGGTTCGTTTTGAAGTTTTTCCAGTTCATCATTTAAGAAACCATTTAAGTGGCGCATGCGTTGCCAGCTCCAAAGCGGGTAGGCTAATAAGATCCCGATGACGCTGTTAATTGGTGGAAACCAAGTTTCATCCAACGCAAGTAATCCATAACTAAATAATAATACCAAAGCCACAAGCAACACACTAAAAGGCATAACATAGGTTGGCTTTAACCTAGGAAAAATAAGGATTGGAATTAGAATGAAAGCAAAGGTAAGTAAATATGCCCAGAGCTTTTTTGCGGGTTTAATGGCTGTACCTGTAATTAAAGCAGAATAAGCATTTGCATGTAATTCTACTCCAGACATCGGGTTAGTAATTTGCGATACAGGGGTGGGGATAATATCGCCTAAACCTGGCGCTGTAGCACCAATTAATACTGTTTTGTCCCTAAATGCATCTGCTGGTATTTGGTTAAGCATCACATCAACATAACTATACGTGGGAAACGTACCACTAGGGCCTGCAAAAGGAATTAATCGATATTGTGTGTTTACTGACATATATGGCGCAGAATTAAGGTTCTCCAGTTTTCTTATGTATTGAATCATTGGATTTACTTCGCTTGCCATCGCCATGGATAAACTCGGCCAGAAAGCATCTCCAATCCCGGTATTTAAATATAAACCTCGTGCTAAGCCATCTTGATCTAAATCGACATGAACGTGCCCCATCGCCCTTGCAGCGCTAACCAAGGCGGGGATCGGGAGGATTTCTACTAGCGTACCATCTTGTGTTAATGGTTGTAGGTGTAGCGGTAGTAAGACATTGCCATTATTCTTTATTGCTTTGGCTAATAAGTCATCATCCTCAGGATGTGTTCTGCTTCTTTCTGAAAATAATATATCGAGTGCAATAAGTGCAGTATTGTGGGTGCTTAGCTTATCTATTAATTGAGCGTGGATAGCTCTTCGCCAAGGCCATTGCCCAATGCTGTTCAGGCTTTTCTCATCAATGGCAATAATGACAGTATTTTGTTCAACGGGTGCTTTTTTTATATTTATTGCTATGTCATAAGCTAATAAATCCAGGCGTTTAGCGGCTTGAGTGTATACTAAAAAGCCACTTATCAGGATTAAAAGAATCGTTAATAAGTATTGTTCATATGGGCGTGGTTCATCAAAGTTATGTGCCATATTATTTATAGTTAGACTCGGTTCGATAAGGGTTGATTATTTTGGCGTAATAAAAACTTCTTGTACTGGGCCAAATTTAGACGAGTATAGCTTATTACCTATGCCTTTCACTCGAGCGTAGTATTGTTGGTTCTCATTGAGTAATAAATGAGCTCTAGGCTTATTTAACTTCTCTTCTTTTAGAATAGTCGAAAAATCGGATTGATTAGATATTTGTAGAATATAACCTTCTGCATTGGCAACGGGTGACCAAAATAATCCTACTTGTTTTTCTAAATAGTTGACACTTAATATCTGTATGGGTGCTAACCAGCCTTTTATATGAAACATACGTGTTTCACTAAAGCTAAGCTGAGAATTGTTGTTTAGCGTTGCAATTCGCCAAAAGTAAGGGTTTGGTATTAATGGTTGCTCTAAGGTGAAAGTGTTGGTTTTGGTGAATTCATTATCAGTGATTAAAGCAGTAAAACCCTTGTCCATAGCGATATCTAGACGGCTTAAGGGAGATTGATTGTTGTTGTCTTCGGTGTTATCTACAGCATATTCCCACATGAACGATGGTGTTGTATGTGAAATAATTTCTGCTTTAGTAGGTGTAATTAGCTTGGCTTTCACTAAGTCTATTTCAATGGATAGTTTGCTGATTGAATCGCTACCTTTGAATCCATCTGCGTCGATACTTCGAATAGCTAGTTCGTAGTCACCATTGCTTATTTGATCGATGCTCATGGTATTGTCTTGTTGGACTTTATCTTGGACTACGTTCCCGTTTTTATCTTTTTGTGTGAGCTGTATTTGGTATGCTTTTGCATCCCTAGACTTTTCCCATTGAATTTTGGCAGGCAGTTTTCGAATGGTATCTTGTGCTAACTCTCTTCTAGGGGGAGAAGGGAGGTTAATTACTTCAATTCGAGATGATCCATTTTTGATGCTTGCTCCTTTACCGGCATCGACAATAATTTGTCCATGCTCACCTGAGAATTCAACAGAACCTTCTAAAACCTCAAGTCGAGTTTCATTTTCTGAGCTATGTAGCCTGAATTCTGTGCCTCTTACGGCTGCAACAGCGGAAGGTGTTTTTATTTCATAACGAGATCCTTTAACTAGTGGTGGAATATCAGTTGTTAAAGAGCCGTTTTTTAAGCGTAAGCGGGTGTCGACCATACCGCTTTTGCCAAAATGGGAGAGCTTATTGAAATAAAGATTGGAGTTTGCTTCAAGGCGAATGGTTGAGTTATCAGCGAACTCAATAACAATATTTCCATTTCTGGTAGCTATCTCATCACCGACTTGAATAAGCATGTCGGTCTTAAGGGATTGATAGCGAGTTGAACGTGCTTTTTTAATCTGAGCAATACCTTCAAGGGTTTTGACCTTGGCAGGCTTCGGTTGCTGTTTTAGCCAATGCATTGGGATCTTAATAATTGAACCTGGGGCAAGCGTGTCAAGTTTGTCAACGCGGTTATGTTTTACGACATCACTCCAGCTATATTGATGATTGAGTAAATTTAGACTAATTTCTTGAAGTGTATCCCCAGGGCGAAGCGTGTAATGCCATTCTTCCAAACCATTGTTATCAGCAGCATAGCTAAGTGAGATTGGTGCATATGCCAAAACAAACAAACAAACCAGCTGTAGAATAAATAGCCCATTTATTGCAAAAGCTGGTGTCTGATAAGTATGATTATTTCTGGAGAGTATCATAGATGTCCACATTTGGTTTACAGCGCTAGAATGGTATTTATTCTGCTACTCTTTCTAGCCGATAGCCATGTTGGTAAATAGTTTTAACTCGAAAACCATTTTCTGGTTTAATATTTAATTTTCTACGCAGGCGGCTAACGTGAGTGTCGACTGTCCGGGTATTGATGTCCATCGAGATTCCCCAAACACGCTCTAATAAAAAGTCTCTAGAAAGTAGGCGGCCCATATTTTGAAACATGAAGGCTGCTAGCTCAAAGTCTTTATCGGTTAAGCTAACGGGTTCACCAGCAACAGTAATAGTTCGCGTGCCTAAATTTATATCGTAAGGACCAATGATCAAGCTTTCTTGCTCTTCGGATTCACTGCCTATACGACGACCAAGTGCTGTTAAGCGGGCTTTTAATTCACCTGCTCTTGCTGGTTTTATCAGATAGTCATCTGCACCTGCCTCTAGGGCAGTGATAATATCTTCTTCACTCCCTCTTGAGGTTAAAAATATAACGGGTATTCGCCAGTTTAATTGAGCGCGTATAGTTTTTAATACTTCGGTGCCTTCCATGTCTGGCAGTTGCCAGTCAAGAATCAGTAGGTCATAACTATTATGCAAAACAGCATAAATGAAAGATTTCCCTGTATGAAAAAATTCACAGTTATGTTGGGCATTAACAAGTGTATCGCTTAAGTTTCTTGCCTGATCAATCTCATCTTCAAGTAAAGCAATTTTCATTCATATCCCCTAAACAAATCTAGTTGTTGTTAATTCATTTAGTGTAGATGACTTTTCAATAAATTCTTTTTAAAACTAATGACGCAATACTCATGTTCACAGAAACTAATTGTTAAGTCATCATTAACAGTGTGAGTCTTTGTAAGCGTTTCTTTAATGAACCTCATATTGTTTGTTTAAATAAATATTGTATTCACTTTCTATATAAAGCTCGCAATCGATGCGTATAATCCGTAATATTTTCAACCATATTATTAAATACAAAAGGGCTATGGTTAAGTGAATAGAAAAGAAGAATTAGAAGGTCTTTTAAGCACAAATTTTAAATGTGAATTTCTTGAAGTTTTGAATGAAAGTCACCTTCATAGTGTGCCTAAAAACTCTGAAACTCATTTTAAGGTCACTATCGTTACTTCTGACTTTGCTGAGAAAACAAAAGTTGCTCGCCATCAAGCTATTTATGCTCTAACTCAGTATTTAATGGACCAAGGCCTTCATGCCTTAGCATTACATACCTATTTGCCAGAAGAGTGGCAGGTGCTTAATGCAAATTCACCAGAATCACCAAACTGTATGGGTGGCTCAAAGTAATCTAAGTAATAGGGGCGATCCATGAGTCAGTTTTTTCAAATTCACCAAGAAAATCCGCAAGCACGTTTAGTTAAACAAGCGGTAGATATTATTGAAAAGGGGGGAGTTGTTGCTTATCCAACAGATTCTGCATATGCCTTGGGCTGTCTTTTAGGAGACAAGCGTGCCGCTGATAAAATTAGACAAATAAGACGCTTAACCGAAAAGCATAATTTTACTCTAGTGTGTCGTGATCTCTCTGATATTTCTACCTACGCCAAAGTGGATAATGCACAATATAGACAGATTAAGGCTCATACACCTGGGCCCTATACGTTTATTCTTGATGCAACCAATGAAGTGCCACGCCGTTTGATGAACCCTAAAAGAAGGCAGATCGGAATACGTATTCCTAATAACTTAATTGCATTGGCATTGCTTGAAGAACTCGGCCAGCCAATTATGAGTACCACATTAATATTGCCGGGAGAGGATGTGCCTATGACCGATCCTTATGAAATCCGCTCAATGTTAGAGCACACTTTAGATCTTGTAATTGATGGTGGGTTTTGTGGTTTTGAGGCGACATCTGTCATTGATTTATCAACTGAGCAACCTTCTATTATTCGAGAAGGTTGTGGTGATGTTTCCGCCTTTAGGTGATACAGAATAGTGACTCAGGCATTTAATACAAAATTAAACCCTGAGTTATTTAAATGCCCATCTTTTCCTTCATATTCAGTTCCATTTGAATTTTTGAGTGCCTCATAGCGATGAGCGATGTCATTAAGTTTATTGAATTCATTTTGTTCACTGATTAATGAATTAAATAATGAATTTTGTACGCCATATACTTTAGAGATTTTAACCACATTATCCACGTATTTTAGAGTGGGTTCTTGTTGGCTAAGTTTATCAAAAGAAGATTTAAATAATTTATTGTTATTAAGATCCCTGGACAAGCTTTCAAGGTCTGAAGGTAAAGCCGCGCCTTCAAGCTCTATTTGCCCGAAAGCGTCTTTTTGAATATTGAGGCGCGTATTTGGGTTTAATTTGTATTCTGCTAATTTATTTTTGAGTGTCTCGTTGATAAATGTTTTTTCTTGCCCCAATTCACCCTTAAAACTCTCAACTTTTACTTTCTTTATCGGGTTTGCTGCTTGTTGCATTATCAGGGTAACAGCATCATCCATTAAAATTTTTCGTTGATCAGAATCTGTTTGATTGCCATTGGAGTTGCTCTGGCTTTGAGCATCCTGACGCTTAAGTTGTTGAGGGATTTGAAGAGCTTGTTCAGTGCTTATCTGAGACATAATTTTGACCTTTTTTTCATTATGCGGGCAATCTTTGTCCGTTTTTTGACATAAGTTTTATGATTACATAAGACTTTGCAAGTTTGATACCAACAAGGAATAACGATGACTTGTTTATTGGGAGGGAGTGGTGTGTATGCAGGTAGGTGGTCAGGCTGGTAATATCTAAGGCAAAGCTATTAAGCTAATCTGGCCAGAAACTTAAAAGAGACGGGTCAGATTAGGTCTTGGGCAGGTTTCTTATTCAGAATGATAAAATAAGAAAATGTCGACTAATTGGTCGGGCATGACTTCTTCAAACTGAGTCATTAACTTATCATTTTCACGAATGTCTTCAAATTCGTCAGATTCGAATAAGCCAGATAAAGCCATAATGGGTAGAAGTAGTTCTGCTGCGACATCTTCACCTTTGGCAAACCAGGTTTCTTCATTGTCGAAAAAACCTTCCATAAAACCAACACACCAGCTCTCTATACAGGCATCGTAATGACCACTTTGCTCTATTTCATGTTCGGCGGAGTAGGGAAGGTAAATATCAGACTCATCTAATAACTGTTCTTTTATGGATAAAGAAATATCCTCAATTACCTTATTAAGAAATTGTTCATCTTCATTCTTTAGATGGGGCTTCTCATTGCCAAATATTATTTCAATGATGCGGTCATTTTTGATCTTAATTGGGCCAACAACTGCAGAGCATATTAAACCATGTAAACCAAAATAATCGAGCGCTTCTTCTGTGACTTCCTCAGAAAAAAGGATGTTTTCTAGTTGTTCAATTGTTTCTGCTGGTAGTGTCATATTTTGTCTACTAGTGGATTGGTTCTAAAGTGGCTTATGTGAGATTTAACTAACGTTCTAGTTGATTGTTGGCAGAGTATAAACCGAAAAGCAGGGAGTAGCGTAGTGAAAACTTTATATAAAAAAGCCTTAATAGTAAGTTAAATGCTATTAAGGCTTTAAATAAATGTTTACCGCTTACCTCAGTGTTTAAGCATCTGTTTTAGCATGCGAATCTTGAGCTTTATTAGTGTCTTCTTTAGATGAGTTTACGTTATCTTCAGGAGGAGTGCTTTTTGCGGCTTCTTTTATATCAACTGCCGGAGCCTCTTGAACTTTTTCAGCGCTAGCCACAGTAGTTGACGTAGATGTAGCAGCTTCTTTTTTTGCTTTTGCACGCGGGTCATTGTGTGCCCTTGCTGTGCGGTTATCTCTTCTTTTGCGTGCAGGTCTTTCGATATTAGATTCTGCGGGCTGAGAAGAGCTTGAAGCATTAGTAGTGTCAGCTTTAGATGGCTTTTCTTCACTTGTTTTGGCTTCAGGAGTTATTTCTTTTGTATCTTGTTTATCTTCAGTTTTGGCCACTGCTTGTGAAGAATCTTTAGCAGGTTTATCGGTGCGACTTCTTCTAGGTGTTCTACTACGTGAACGCCTTGTTGATTTTGGTTCTTCACCTTCTTGAGCTTCAGGACTTTCTTGTGAGCTTACTGCTTCCTGACTATCTTTTGCTTTTTCTGGAAGAGCTTCCGCAGGCTTAGAAATTAATTCATCATTTGATTTTTCGCTTACCTTAGCAGTGACCTGCTCGTTCTTTGTGCTGTCTATTGAACCTGTTTCAGCTTTTACGTTTTCCTCAACAGATTCAGACGTTTTAGTCTTAGTGCTTTCTTTTACAGGCGACACATTCTCTGTTTTTGGTGAGTTGTCAGTAAGCTTAACAGCGGTCTTCTCGGTTTGTTCTACTTTCTCAACAACTGCTTTAGCTGGTTTTTTAAGTTCATCTTGATTTGCTGGAGCCGGACTAATAGCTGTAGGCTTTTGCTTTTCTTCAAACTTAAGAGCAGGTTTTGAACTGCTGCGGTTACGCCTTTTATTTTGTTGTTCAGTGCTCGCCTGATTAGCTGAATTGTCTGATCGATTATTGGCTTGCTGGCGATTACCACGGTTATCAGAAGGTCTACTTTCTGATGTTCGGCTATCGTTTTGTTGAGGGCTATTCCGCTTATTACGATTCCCTTGAGAGTCGTTACTGTTATTGTTTCTATTTGATCTGTTTTGAGTTGTATTGCGGTTATTGCTATTAGGACGCTGATTAGGCCTATTGCTAGTGTTGCTACGATTAGCCGTTTGAGCGCTACGCTGTTGCGTTCTGGCTGGTGTTTCTTTAGCTATATGCGCTGTTTTTTGCTCACTGCTAAACATGGCAGACAGCTTTGACTTTAAACGAGTCATTAAGCCTTTCTCTTCAGGTGTTGAGCTTGAAGCTTGAAGTGCTTTCTCTGTTGATGTTCGAGGTGCTGGAGTTTTATGTGCAACTGTCTTAACAGCAGCTTCTTCTCTAACAAATTCTCGAATATGCGCAGCAGGGTGAACGATGTCACTCTGAACGTCTGATTTTATTGTATAGCTGCTTTGTTCTTCGCCCACTACATCTTCATCACGTAAGCGCTTAAGCTCGTAATGTGGAGAATCCATAGATGAGTTAGGAATGATGATAACGCGGACAGATTGACGTTTTTCGATCTCGATGATTTGACTACGTTTTTCATTCAGTAAAAAGGTTGCAACTGGGACAGGAAGAATAGCCTGAACTTCAGATGTTTTCTCTTTAGATGATTCTTCATATATGAGTCGCATGATAGACAAGGCAAGTGATTCAATGTCACGAATCGTGCCCTGGCCGCTACATCGTGGACATACTTCAGCACGTGTTTCACTTAATGAAGGTCTTAAACGCTGACGTGACATTTCAAGTAGGCCAAAACGTGAAATTTTACCTACTTGTACGCGTGCACGGTCAAGTTCTAGTGATTTACGAACTCTGTTCTCGACGTCACGTTGGTTTTTGGCTTGTCCCATATCGATAAAATCAATAACAATAAGACCGCCCATGTCACGAAGTCTTAGTTGACGTGCGATTTCTTCGGCTGCTTCAAGATTGGTTTGAACAGCAGTATCTTCGATGTCTGTACCCTTTGTAGATCGGGCAGAGTTGATGTCAATCGATACAAGTGCCTCTGTAGGATCTATAACGATAGAACCTCCAGAAGGAAGTTTTACTTCACGTTGAAATGCCGTTTCTATTTGAGCTTCTATTTGATAGCGACTAAATAACGGCGTTTCATCCTGGTATAGTTTTATTTTGCTTTCATAAGCTGGCATCACGCCTCTAACAAAATTTACGACCTCATCAAATACAGCTGGTGCATCAACGAGTACTTCGCCAATATCTTGTCTTAAGTAATCACGTATGGCACGAATGCTGACATTGCTTTCTTGGTAGATTAGGAAAGGAGCAGCGCGAGTTTCTGACGCTTCAGTAATCGATTCCCAAAACTGTAAGAGGTAGTCTAAATCCCATTGAAGGTCTTCAGTTGAGCGGCCAATACCGGCTGTTCTTACAATAACACCCATATTCTTTGGCGTGTTGAGACCGCCCATGGCTTCTTTAAGTTGGCTTCTTTCTTCGCCTTCAATTCGACGTGAAATTCCACCCGCTCTAGAGTTGTTTGGCATTAATACTAGGTAACGCCCCGCTAGACTAATGAAGGTAGTGAGCGCTGCGCCTTTATTGCCGCGCTCTTCTTTGTCTACTTGAACAACAACTTCTTGGCCTTCGCGTAGTGCTTGTTTGATATTAACGCGACCTTTGCCAGCAGCAGGGTCAAAATACTCTTTTGATATTTCTTTAAGAGGAAGAAAGCCGTGGCGATCAGCGCCAAAATCTACAAATGCAGCTTCTAGGCTTGGTTCGATGCGGGTTATTTTACCTTTGTAGATGTTTGCCTTTTTTTGCTCTCTAGAGCTGGCTTCGATATCTAAGTCGTAAAGTTTTTGTCCATCGACAAGAGCAACTCGTAATTCTTCAGTGTGAGTTGCGTTGATTAGCATTCTTTTCATGCATATATTCCAGTTATAGCTGGAATGCATAGGGGAATAGAGAGTGAGGCAAAAAACGAATAAATAGATAGGCGAATGGCTTATTAATAAGTCAGAACGTATACCTTTGTATGTTGAAACGATAAATCGTTTTCAGTGCATAATTCTTTTTTTACTTCTTTCTTAGCTGTATCTGGTCTTATAACCTTTAAAGCATACTTCAGGAGGCCAATAAACGCTAAGAAGGCCAAAGAGTTAGCATGCAAAATATAATTTTGTATGGCCAATCTATCTCTGGCTGGAAAATTCTGTTCACCTATGCATTTCAGCGCATTAAGATGTAATTTCTGGATGCGTCCAGAAACCTATTATTTAGCATTTTTAGCGAGCTTTTTACTTTGAGTAGTTATTTGCTTCGCTTAAAAATACGTTTATTAAATATTTAAGTAGCATTTATTCTGCGCTACTTTTTTGTAGTACTATGTCTTCCGTAAAATAATTAAGTCTTTCTTTAATTAATGATGTCTCTTTTAAACTAATTCATCTTATGTCAAAAACTCTAAGGTTTAGTGTTATCCTTTGAGTCCTTGAATTGAAATCTGTTAGGTCGCTCTTTTACGTTGGTAGAGGCTATCTTTCCAGTACTAATAAACGTTTAAGTACTATAAATGCACTGTTGACCCGTTAATCATGCTACTTGTTGATTATAAAGGGACGATTAAATAGCAAATTGCCAATCCAGAGCGACGCTGGAATATAACAGTAATTATCTGATTCGGCAAATAAATCAAAACTCTGTGCTGTCATTCGTTGCACATATTGGAATTGTATGTCTACAAGAAGTTTAAAGATAAATAAGTCTCGCACTCGACCAGTTAAGTTGGGTGCTGGTAATAGTAAAAGTACAGCTGATCAAACAACTAAGAAAGAAGGTCTTCGTCCTAAAGTTCAGTTTGTCACGATAACTGAGAAAAATCAGTTTCAGCGGATTGATAATTTTCTATTGGGTCATTTAAAAGGTATCCCAAAATCGAAGATTTATAGCCTAATTAGAAAGGGTGAGATCCGAATCAATAAGAAAAGATGTAAGGCAGAGACTAAGTTAGATTTAGACGATGTGGTTAGAATTGCACCTGTTTACGGCTTGGAAGGAAATAGCGCGCCCGCACTCATAAGTGAATCTTTGCTGAGCTTTTTAGATACCGCCATTTTATATGAAGATGACGCTTTGCTTGTGGTTAATAAACCTTCTGGTCTAGCTGTCCATGGTGGGAGTGGCGTGAAAGTTGGTTTAATAGAGGCTTTACGAAAAAAATATCCAGACACACAATTTCTCGAATTAGTGCATAGAATTGATAGGGATACTTCTGGCTGTATCTTGGTTGCCAAAAAACGTTCTGCACTACGGCATTTTCATTCCCAGTTTCGTGAAGGCAAGGTAGATAAGAAATATCACCTTGCAGTTCATGGTCAGTGGTCTTCAAATAATAAGAAGGTTGATGCGCCGCTCAAACGAGAGGAGCTGAAATCGGGAGAGCGTTTTGTTGTCGTTCACCCAGATGGGAAACCTAGTCGTACCTATTTTCGGCTTTTGGCGAAGTCAGAATTTTTCAGTTTGGTAGAAGCTAAGCCTATTTCAGGGCGAACCCATCAAATTAGAGTTCATTCTGTTTATTCTGGCCATCCGATAGTGGGGGATGAGAAATATATACATCGCGATCCTATTGATGAGCATGGCATGTCGAAGGCAAGGCTAATGTTGCATGCTAAATCAATTTCAATTTCTCTAGCGACTGGTGAGAAAGTATCTTTTGAAGCACCGTATGACTCTGTCTTTATTGATAACTTGGTGAAAATGGACTTATCTGAAAAAAATGTAGCAGACGTTAAAGGTGATAAAGCCAGATGAATAAATATGAAATCTGCGTGTTTGACTGGGACGGCACCTTGGTTGATTCAGAGCGCCATATTGTCGACAGCTTAACCTACGCAGCAGAAAAGCTCTCTTTACCATCGTTAAGTTATGATGTGAAAAAAGATATTATCGGTTTGAGTATGCACAAGGCGCTTGAAACTTTGTATCCTTCATTGTCCTTGGCTGGTATTGAACAGATGCGCGCTTATTATGGAGAACATTTCTTTAGTGTTCCGCAAGACGCATCAATTTTATTTGAAGGAGTTTTAAGTACTTTAAGTGATTTGCGAGATACGGGTGTCAAGTTAGCTGTTGCAACAGGTAAGAGTAGGAATGGGTTAGATAAAGCCTTGGTAAGCACAGGCTTAAAGTCTTTTTTTGATATAGAGCGGTGTGCTGATGAGACAAGGTCTAAGCCTGACCCGCTAATGCTTAGTGAAATAGCTCAACATTACAAAGCAGATCCAAGTTCGATGTTAATGGTAGGGGATACCGAATATGACTTGGAAATGGCAAGAAACTTCAATATGGATTCTGTTGGTGTTAGTTATGGTGTTCATGAGAAAGCGCGTTTAGTTTTACATAAACCTATTGCTATCATTGATACTTTTTCAGAATTAAAAGCACACATTGGTTTAAAGTAAGTTAATAGATGTATATTTAGGAGTAATAAGCTTGGAAACAGATAAAAATTCAAAAGAATGGAAGTTGATTGAAAAAACAGTTTCTCAATTAGGTGTTGAGCAAAGAAGGTCGAGGCGCTGGGGGATCTTTTTCAAGCTATTAACCTTTGTTTATTTGTTTGGGTTACTGGTCTTGATGCAAAGCGGTTTTTCTACAGGCGTTAAACATGATGCTGAAAAATATACAGGGCTCGTTGATTTGCGTGGTGTGATAGCTGACGGTGAAGAGGCTAGTGCTGATTTTTTAGTTTCTGGTTTGCGCGCAGCTTTTGAAGATAAAGGCGTGCAAGCTGTTATTTTAAGAATTAATAGCCCCGGTGGAAGCCCAGTTCAATCTGGCTATGTCTTTGATGAGATTAAACGTTTGCGTGCAATTCATACTGAAAAGCCACTTTATGCCGTGATCAGTGATATTGGCGCTTCGGGTGCTTACTATATAGCTGCTGCTGCAGATCAAATCTATGCTGATAAGGCGAGTTTAGTCGGTTCTATCGGCGTAGTTGCGTCAGGTTTTGGTTTTGTAGATACGCTTGAAAAATTGGGAGTTGAGCGGCGCTTATATACATCGGGCTCGCATAAAGGCTTTTTAGACCCTTTCAGCGAGGAAAAGCCTGAAGAAGTAGATTTCTGGAAAGGCGTTCTTTTGAATACGCATGAGCAATTTATCTCGAAGGTAATAGAAGGGCGTGGTGATAGACTCAAAATAAATGATGCAACATTTTCTGGTTTGATCTGGAATGGAGAGCAAGCATTGGAGATAGGCTTGATTGATGGCTTAGGCAGTGCAGGCTATGTTGCAAGGGATATAGTGGGAGCAGAAGAGATCGTAGATTTTACGCCTCAGCCTGACCCATTTGAGCGCTTAACCAAAACTTTAGGTATTGCTGCTGCAAGTGCTATGGCTAAAGTTTTAACAACAAACAGTATTTCTTTACAGTAGTAAATTATGCTAGCGGTATCAATTTAGTGCCGCTAGTATTTTCAATACTTCAATACTTCAATACTTCAATACTTCAATACTTCAATACTTCAATACTTCAGTTTGTGGTAGTGTGTGGTTTTTCAGGCATAAAAAAGGTGGGACATGCCCACCTTTTTCAGATCAAAATAGAGCTACTATTTTTTCTCTGCTTCTCTTTTAGCCTTAGCTGCAGCTATGATTTCTTCAGCTACATTGTTTGGACATGGTGCGTAGTGAGAGAATTCCATTGAGAATTGACCTCGACCAGAAGTCATTGTACGCAATGTTCCGATGTAGCCAAACATTTCAGAAAGTGGTACATCCGCTTTAACGCGAACGCCAGTAGCACCAGCTTCCTGATCTTTAATCATGCCGCGACGACGATTCAAATCACCAATTACATCACCAACGTGATCTTCAGGAGTGAATACGTCAACTTTCATGATTGGTTCAAGGAGTTGTGGGCCAGCTTTAGGCATAGACTGACGGAATGCACCTTTAGCTGCGATTTCGAAAGCGATTGCGGATGAGTCAACAGCGTGGAAACCACCATCATAAAGTTCAACTTCAACATCCAATACAGGGAAGCGCGCTAGAGGACCTTCGGTCATCATAGTACGGAAACCTTTTTCGATAGCCGGGAAGAATTCTTTAGGAACGTTACCACCAACAACTGAAGACTTGAATGCGAAACCAGTGTTTTGCTCGCCTGGCTTAATGCGGTAATCGATTTTACCAAATTGACCAGAACCACCAGATTGCTTCTTATGAGTGTATGAATCTTCAACTTCTTTGGTCTAAGTGAAGTTCGCCCATACCTTTAAGGATGGTTTCACCTGAATCAAGATCTGTCTCAACACGGAAAGATGGATCTTCGGCAACCATTTTACCGATAGCGATACCCATTTTTTCAGAACCACCTTTATCTTTCGGTGCGACCGAAATAGAGATAACTGGCTCAGGGAATACCATGGCTTCAAGTGTACACTCATGCTTAACATCACATAGAGTATGGCCTGTTTGTACGTTTTTCATACCAACAACAGCAAGAATATCGCCTGCTTGAGCGTAATCTATTTCATTACGATCGTTTGCCTGCATTTCTACCATTCGGCCAATACGCTCTGTTTTACCAGTTGCAGAGTTAAGGACAGTATCACCTTTATGTAGCTTGCCTGAGTAAACTCTTAGGAAGGTCAAGGCGCCAAAACGGTCATCCATAATTTTGAATGCTAGCGCTCTGAAAGGCTCGTCTGGTGATACAATTGCTTTCTCACCTGTTGGGTTGCCTTCTTCGTCTGTAAGATCCTGTGGATCTACTTCTGTTGGGCTTGGAAGGTAGTCTACAACTGCATCTAGTAATAGTTGCATGCCTTTGTTCTTAAACGCCGAGCCACAATAGGTCGGGAAGAATTCTAGTTTGCGTGTGCCGTCACGAATACATCGCTTCAGATCTTCTGGAGATGGTTCTTTACCTTCTTCAAGGAACTCCATCATTATATCTTCGTCTTGCTCTACTGCGGTTTCGATGAGTTGTTCGCGGTACATTTCAACGTCATCAACCATGTCTGCAGGAACATCTGTTATTTCATAGTTCTCAGGTAGGCCAGTATCATCCCATATGTAGGCTTTGCGGGTGATTAAGTCAACAACGCCTTTAAACTCATCTTCACGACCAATTGGAAGCACCATAATTAAAGGATTTGCGCCTAGTACTTTTTTGACTTGATCTGTTACGCGTAAGAAGTCAGCGCCGATACGGTCAAGCTTATTTACGAAGATTATACGTGCAACTTCTGAGTCGTTAGCATAGCGCCAGTTCGTTTCGGATTGAGGTTCAACGCCGCCAGAGCCGCAGAAAACACCTACACCGCCATCAAGAACTTTTAGAGACCGGTAAACTTCAACAGTAAAGTCAACGTGTCCTGGTGTGTCGATAACGTTAAATCTGTGATCTTTCCAGAAACAACTTACGGCTGCAGACTGTATAGTAATGCCGCGCTCAGCTTCTTGTTCCATGAAGTCAGTAGTTGATTCACCATCATGAACTTCACCAGTCTTATGGATTTTACCAGTTAGCTTTAGGATACGTTCTGTTGTGGTTGTCTTTCCGGCATCAACGTGAGCGAAGATACCTATATTTCGATATTTGCTTAAATCTGTCATTACAATACTCAATAAGTCAGGGCGGAAAATTGCGCTGTAGTATACAGGTTTTTTTCAGCTTGTATGAAAAAAATAGTAACTATTTATTAGGTCCACAAAAAAAATCAGACCTTATTCTCATTTTTCGCTTTGTTTTTTATACCAAGGACTTTTGCAAAGCGTTATATAGAGCGCCTCTACTTTTGTCCTTGCCCAGGGGGTTCGTCTTAAAAATTTTAAACTCGATTTAACGCTAGGTTCGTGTTGAAAACATCTAATCGGAATTTGTTTGCCTAATTCTTCCCAGCCATAATTTTCTTCTAGGCGGGTCACTATCATTTCTAGGGTTACACTATGAAGTGGGTCATGAGACTGGTCTTGCATATTCGCTCCGTAAGTCGAAAATAGTATAGTCATTAATTCTATATAGCAGAGATTAAATGGATACCTTCCGGCTCAATACGAATTAGTTTTTTCTTATAAAGTGTGCCAATTGCAGTTTTATAAGATTTTTTACTTACACTTAATTGATCGTAAATATCTTCAGGCGGGCTCTTGTCAGATAGCGCTAAAAACCCTCCATTTTTTTGAAGAAGGGATAATATCTTTTCTGCGAGGGTGTCAATTTTAGCAAAGCCTGGGGCTTGGAGAGAGAGGTCTATTTTCCCGTCATCACGAATACGTTTGATGAAACCGGAAATTTTTTGACCAATTTTTAAAGGCTTCACAACGTCGCTATAAAAAAGAACGCCCCAGTCTTTATGATCAATGATAGCGCTGTAGCCTATATCCGTTTTTTCATTTATATATAGCGTTACAGCTTGACCTTGAGTGTAGCCTTCGGGGTTTCGATCGATATACTTATTTAATTTTGTAGAGCCTGCAATGCGATGACTTTCTTCATCGCTATAAAGGAAAACTAAGTAGTTAGTGTTTTCTTTTAATGGTTTGTGTTGTTCGCTAAAAGGTACCAGTAAATCTTTAGGAAGGCCCCAGTCGAAAAAAGCTCCCGTTGGGTTAACGGCGATACACTTTAAATAAGCAACTTCGCCGACTTGAGCCTTCGGCGTTTGAGTTGTAGCGATATATCTATCTTCTGAATCTAAGTAGATAAACACATTTATTGGGTCACCAATCTCACAATCTTCAGGAACGTATCGTTTTGGAAGAAGTATTTCACCTAGCCAGCCAGCTTGCAGATAAGCGCCATGGTTTTCTAGTTTTACGACTTCTAGCAAGTTTTTCCGGCCGATATTTGCCAAGTTTTCACCTATAAAGCTATGTTGAAAGTCGTTAAGTTTATATGTCTTTATTGGTGAGCACTACTTTTATATAGGTTGAAGTGGCCTTCATTCTCTTTTTAAGTGTGTTCGTTTTGATTAAAGTTTGAACTGTTGTTCAAGTGACGCTTTTCGAAAAGCTAATTTAGAAGCGGAAAGTTTAATCTTATTCAGAAATTATGCTTTTTCGCCATAGCTCATTCTGCGTCATAGGCACACCCTAGCGTGCTTGCTTTTGTCGTAATCACTCTTTAAGCTTGGGCTCAAAACAATACCGCTAACGTAACTACCTAAAAGCTTATAATCGA